>JAKAHE010000221.1 GCA_021815285.1 Nitrospirota bacterium | reverse complement strand
CGTGCGAGAAGGAACTCCGTTTCGCCATACGCGAAGGCGGCAGAACCGTCGGCGCAGGCGTCGTCGCAGATATAATAGAGTGAGGTTGATGTGGCACAGAAAATTAGGATAAGGCTGAACGCCTACGACCATAGGCTGCTTGACCAATCGGTTACCGAGATAGTGGATACGGCTAAAAGGACGGGTGCGCGCGTGTCCGGCCCTGTGCCTTTGCCCACGAAAATAAACAGGTATACCGTGCTAAGGTCTCCCCATGTGGATAAGAAATCCCGCGAGCAGTTTGAGATAAGAACGCACAAACGCCTTGTCGATATACTGGACCCTACGCCACAAACCGTTGATGCACTTATGAAATTAGACCTTTCCGCCGGCGTGGATGTGGAGATAAAGTTATGATAAGCGGCATAATAGGAAAAAAGCTGGGGATGACCCAGATTTTCATGGAAGACGGTCGCGTTACGCCGGTAACGGTCATAGAGGCCGGGCCATGCGCGGTTGTCCAGAAAAAAACGGTTTCTTCGGACGGCTATGACGCGGTGCAGATAGGCTTCCTTGAGGTTAGTGAGACGAAAACCAACAAGCCCATGACAGGCCATTTTAAAAAGGCGGGCACTGCACCCTACAGGCATCTGCGTGAATTTCATGGCGATACCTCCGATATGGAGCCGGGTTCAAAAATAACCGTGGAAATATTCGCCAGGGGCGATAAAATATCCGTAATGGGCACGTCAAGGGGTAAGGGTTTTCAGGGCGTTATCAAGCGCCACCACTTCAAGGGCGGGCGCGCGACCCACGGCTCAATGTTTCACAGGGAACCGGGAGGTATAGGTTCATCGGCATGGCCGTCCAGGGTCTGGAAGAACAAGAGACTTCCGGGCCAGATGGGCAACGGAAGCGTTACCACCCGCGGTCTTGAAATTGTCGATGTAAAGGCCCAGGATAATATCCTGCTGGTCAAAGGCTCAGTCCCGGGTTCTCCCGGCGGGATTGTCATCGTAAACAAAATATAAGGGCAGTCCAAGGAGACGCAGGATGCCATCGGTAGATATAATAGATTCAAAAAAACAGAAGACTGGAAACATCAATCTCTCGGACGATGTCTTCGGGGTAAAGGTTAACTCCGGCCTGATACATGAAGCCTTCCTTATGCAGAGGGCTAATGCCCGACAAGGGACGTCGGAGACGAAAACACGCCATTTTGTCAGCGGCGGCGGTGTAAAGCCGTACCGGCAGAAGGGGACGGGCCGGGCCCGCGCCGGGTCTTCGCGCTCCGGGCTTTGGAGGCACGGCGGTATAATCTTCGGGCCGCATCCGAGGGATTATTCCTACTCGATGCCCAAGAAGGCGTCGAGGGCGGCGCTCTCTGCGGTGCTGTCGGCAAAGCTTGTTGACGGCGAACTTTTTGTAATGGATAAACTGGCGGTCGGGGAGCCCAGAACCAAGGCCGCAGCCGCGCTGTTTTCTTCATTGGGTCTTACGGGGACTACGCTTGTCCTGACCTCCGGCGCGGACAGAAATATATATCTTGCGGCGCGGAATATTCCAAGCGTGAAGGTGTGCCGCGTGGAGAATGTGAATATCTACGACCTCCTCAAGTATAAAAACCTGCTTTCGGACAGGGAGTCGTTGGAAAAGCTTCAGGAGGCGCTTTCATGAAAAGTATCTACGGGATTATAAAGAAACCCCTTATTACGGAAAAAGGCTCGAAACTGAAGGAGAACCAGAACAAGATAGTGCTCCAGGTCTCTCCTGACGCAAATAAAATAGAGATAAAGGATGCGGTCGAGGCCGTTTTCAAGGTGAAGGTGGACGAAGTCAGGACCATGGTCTTCAAGGGCAAAAGAAAACGCATGGGGGCGCGCCAGGGCGTACGTTCGGACTGGAAAAAGGCGGTTGTTACACTGAAAGAGGGCCAGACCGTCGAGTATCTTGAGGGCGTTAAATAGTATCTACGATGAAGGTGCGCACGGCACAGGATTTATAAGGGCGCCGGGCAGCTTTAGGGTGCAAAATAAGCTTGGGAGTATAAGTTAAATGGCTATAAAATCATATAAACCGACTTCGCCGGCAAGGCGTTTCCAGACCGTAGATACCTTTGAGGATATTACCAAGAAAGAGCCTGAGAAGGGTCTTGTCAAGGTCTACTCCAAGAGCGCGGGCAGGAATTCCTACGGCAGGATAACCGTGCGCAGGCGCGGCGGCGGCACCAAACGGGCATATAGACTTATCGACTTCAAGAGAGACAAAGACGGGATACCCGCAAAGGTCGCAAGCATCGAATACGACCCGAACAGGAGCGCCAGGATTGCTCTTTTACATTATGCCGACGGCGAAAAGCGTTATATACTTGCGCCCGTAGGACTTAAGGCGGGGGATAAGGTAATGTCCGGGCCTGATGCGGACATACTTCCGGGAAACTGTCTGCCGCTTCGCAATATCCCATTTGGAACCCAGGTGCATAACGTGGAGATGAGGGTCGGTGGCGGAGGGCAGATGGTCAAGAGCGCGGGGTCGTATGCCCAGCTCATGGCCAAGGAAGGCAAATACGCCCAGCTTCGGCTCCCGTCCGGCGAGGTGCGGATGGTACTGATGGACTGCAAGGCGTCCATAGGACAGGTCAGCAACCTCGATCACGAAAACATCTCCCTCGGCAAGGCTGGCCGGTCACGCTGGCTCGGCAAAAGGCCGAAAGTCAGGGGCGTCGCAATGAACCCGGTAGACCATCCCCTTGGCGGCGGGGAAGGCCGTTCCTCGGGCGGAAGGCCGCCATGCTCCCCCTGGGGCAAGCCGGAAGGCGTCAAGACCAGGAAGAGCAGGAACGGGGATAAGTTTATCGTCAAGAAGAGGAAGTAGTTTAAGGACTGATTTTTCAGGAGGAGCGCGGTGCCAAGATCGGTAAATAAGGGGCCTTACGTCCAGGAAAGCCTGCTGTCTAAGGTAGTCAAGATGAATGAGGCCGGGGACAAGAAAATAATGAAGACTTGGTCCAGGAGCAGCATGGTAGTTCCGGAATTCATAGGCCATACG
>JAKAHE010000041.1 GCA_021815285.1 Nitrospirota bacterium | reverse complement strand
CCCGTCGGTGGAAGAGCGGGGATATAAATTTAAAAAAGTGAGCGAACTGATAGGGATGAAAAATGTCTGTAATTCCGATCGGAGCCGATGAATCCACAGTTGACTTTAATATCAACTCCAGGGCCCTCCGCTTCGGTCGGGATGACAGACATAAAGGCAGATTCTTCGCTACGCTCAGAATGACATAAAAAATCATATGCGCATTAAACTAATCGCCCCGAAATGGCCCGCGCACAGCATATGGAGCGCGCTGTACTTCAAGTTCCCGTACCTGAGCCTCGCTGTCCTTGGCGCGCTCACGCCGCCGGAACACGAGGTATCAGTCGAGGATGAGAACCTTGGGCCGCTTAAATTCGACGATGCGCCGGATCTGGTCGGCATCACCGTTCTGACGCCGCTTGCGCCGGGGGCATATCGTATTGCGGACGAATACAGGAAACGCGGCGCTAAGGTTGTCCTGGGCGGGTTCCACGCGACGTGGATGCCGGACGAGGCGCTTACTCACGCGGACGCGGTCGTAATCGGCGAGGCGGAGGGTGTATGGAAGCAGTTGATAAAAGACGCCGAGACTGGGCGGCTGAAAAATATATACAAGTCGGATTCGCGCCCGAAGCCGGATGAAATCCCGCAGGCCCGCCGCGAGTTGATAGAAAATAAATATTTTTTCTCCAATATTCTGCAAACTACGCGCGGATGCCCGTTCGACTGCCGGTTCTGCTCCGTCACGGCGTTCTACGGCGGGACGTATCGTTTCCGTCCTGTCGAAGAGATAGAGAATGAGGTTTCGTCGTTTACCAAGGGCGCGGGTTTCGTGCTATTTGTGGACGACAATATTGTCGGCAATCCCGTATACGCGAAGCGGCTCTTCTCCATGCTTAAGGGCCAGAGGAAGAAGTGGATGAGCCAGGCTTCGACGACCATCATAAAAGACCCGGAGCTTCTGAAACTCGCCTCCGAGTCCGGCTGTTACGGTATGTTCATGGGGTTTGAAAGCCTTGAGCAGGAGAACCTCGACCTGATGGGGAAGCGTATGAACGCAATAGAGGCATATGCGGACGTGGTTAAAAAGCTCCACGACAACGGCATAGGCGTCCACGGCTCGTTCATCTTCGGTTATGACCACGACAAAAAGTCTGTATTCGACGACATTCTGGATTTTACGCGGAAAGTCCGCCTCGACGCCGCGTTCATGCCCGTGCTGACGCCGTTTCCCGGGACACAGATAAGGAAGCGTTTGGAAGAAGAGGGCAGGATATTATCAAACGACTGGTCGCTCTACGACATGGAGCATGTCGTTTTCCGCCCGAGAGGCATGACGCCGGAGGAGCTTCAGGAAGGCCACGACAGGGCGAACCGGGAGTTTTACTCGGCATCGAATATTTTCAGGCGCATCGGCAGGCTGCACAGAAGTCTCTGGATTTTTGCTCCAATGAACTGGGACTTAAGGAGAGCATGGACGAGAAAAAGCCGCATTACCACGAGCACAGAAAAAGGATAAAAGAGAAGTTCAAAAAATCTGGCCTTGAAAACCTGCACGATTACGAGGCCCTGGAGCTTCTTTTGACCTACGCCATCCCGCGCAGGGACGTAAAGCCCCTGGCTAAGGCGCTCCTGGAGAAGTTCGGAGATTTCCAGGGTGTCATGGACGCATCGCTGGAATCTCTCATCGCCTTCCCGGGGCTTGGCGAGCACTCGGCGATACTTCTGAAGGTATCCAAGGAATGCTCCAACCTGTATCTTAAGAGAAAGGTCGTAAAAAAACCGCGCGTATGCTGTGCGCCGGACCTCATAAACTACTGCCGCATGACTATGGCGGGCCTTAAGGACGAGCAGTTCCGCGTCGTGTTCCTGAACACCCAGAGCGAGATAATAGAGATAGAGACGATACAGGAAGGGACGATAGACCAGTCCGTGGTATATCCGCGCAAGGTCATGGAAAGGGCGCTGCACCATAAGGCGGCGGCGCTGATTTTCGTGCATAACCACCCCGGCGGGAACGTGCGCCCGTCCTATGCGGACAAGGAGATAACCGCGTCGCTCGTCTCTGCGGCGAAAAGCATGGATATGGAAGTCCATGACCATTTTATAATAGGGAAGGACGGTTATTTCAGCTTTCGGGATTCCGGCCTGATCTGATGCAGTTAATAAAAACGAAAGCTATAGTCATTCATTCGCTCCCTTACGGCGAGTCCGACCTTATCGTAACTTTTTTCTCTCCCGCCTCGGGAATAATCAAGGGAATGGCCAGGGGAGCGAGGAAGAGCAGAAAACGCTTCCAGGGAAGCTTAGAGCCGTTCGCTACCGTCATGCTCGGGGCGGCAGTCAAGGAATCCGGCGCATTGGCGAGGGTGGACACGGCAGACCTCGTAAATGCGCGCCTTGGGATAAGAAGCGACCTGAAAAAATACGGCGCCGGGTCTGTTATACTCGAACTGGTATCGATATTCGAGGTCTCCGGGGCGTCGGATGAGGTTTTTCGTCTGACGGAAACCGTCCTGGACCTGCTGGAGAGGTCGTCCGCATCGCTGTCACTCCTTGCGGCGTTTTTCCCAAGGTATCTCAGGCTCTCCGGTTTCGCAATTCCGCTTTCCTCCTGCGGCAGGTGCGGCGCGGACCTCGGCCTTACCGGGGCTATGTATGCGGGCGGATTTTCCATATACTGCACGAGGTGCTCGCCCCCTGCGGAAGCTTCGATAGGCCGCGGGACGGTGGCGTTCCTGAGGCGCGCCGAGATTGTAGGTGAGGAGGCCATAGGCAGGTTGAAGCTCGGCAGCCGGGACGAAAAAGACGCCCTGGATTTTCTGGGCAGATTCGCTTCCGCAGCCGCCGGGAAGAGGCTTAAAACTCTTGACATTGCAGGCGAATTCTGATAAATAAAACTATTTCCGCTTAAAAGTCATCCGGCAGGAGGCAATATTTGACTTTCCAGGAGCTTATACTGGCTCTGCACAGATACTGGACTTCGAGGGGTTGCAGTATGATGCAGCCCTACGACATCGAGACAGGCGCCGGCACGTTCAACCCGTCCACCTTCCTCAGAGTCCTCGGGCCGGAACCCTGGAACGCCGCCTACGTAGAACCCTCAAGGCGTCCCACGGACGGCAGGTACGGCGAAAATCCGAACCGCCTCCAGCATTATTACCAGTATCAGGTAATCCTGAAACCTTCCCCCATTGACGTGCAGGACATATATCTCGACTCGCTTCGTGAGCTTGGGCTCGATCCCCTGAAACACGACGTGAGGTTTGTCGAGGACGACTGGGAATCTCCGACGCTTGGCGCGTGGGGCCTTGGCTGGGAGGTCTGGTTGGACGGGATGGAGATAACCCAGTTCACGTATTTTCAGCAGGTGGGCGGGATAGACTTGAAGCCAGTCTCGGCTGAGATTACCTACGGCCTTGAGCGCATTGCGATGTACATACAGCAGGTGGACAACGTCTACGACCTCGTCTGGTCGAAGGGAGTAAAATACGGCGACGTGCATCACAGAGACGAGGTGGAGTTCTCGAAGTACAATTTCGAGGAGGCGGACGTCTCGATGCAGTTCAAGCTCTTCGAGATGTTCGAGGCGGAGTGCAGGAGGTTAAACGAAGCAGGTCTTGTATTGCCTGCATATGATTATTGCCTCAAGTGCTCCCACGCCTTCAACATGCTCGACGCAAGGGGCGCGGTAAGCGTGACGGAGCGCACTGGATATATAGCCAGGGTGCGCGCTCTCGCCCGGATGTGCGCCGAGAATTACGTTAAGCTCCGGGAAGAGATGGGCTTCCCGATGATGAAGAGATAAAAAAATACGTCATTCCCGCGAAAGCGGGAATCCAGGAATTTTAAAATGAGGGCCGATACACGGGTCGGCCCCTGCAAACGGATAAAATGGCTGAACTATTACTTGAAATAGGAACCGAAGAAATACCCGCCGGGTTCATACCCAGGGCGCTTGCCGCGATGGAGGATATCGCGGCGAAGCTACTCTCCGACGCGCGGCTCTCTCCGGGGAAAATAAAGGCGATGGGCAACCCGCGCCGTCTTGTCCTGCACGTGGAGGGCCTCTCCGGGCATCAGCCGGACGAGGTGCGCACGGTAACCGGGCCGCCGAAACGCGCCGCATTCGACGACTCCGGGAATCCCACAAAGGCCGCGGAAGGTTTCGCAAGGGGCCAGGGCGTGCGCGTGGAAGACCTGAAGGTCATTGCAACGGACAAAGGGGAATACATTTCCGCAACCGTCGAGGAAAAAGGTCTTGAGGCGAGAGCAGTACTGTCGGAGATTCTGCCGAAATTTATCCTCTCCATACCTTTTCCCAAGTCCATGCGCTGGGCCGACAGGGACATCAGGTTCGCCCGCCCGATACACTGGATACTCGCCATTTTGGGCGGAGAAATTGTCCATTTCGAGCTGGACGGCATAAAGAGCGGAGAGCTTACGCGCGGGCACAGGTTCCTGAGTCCAGGCGTTTTCCGCGTTAAGGATTTCGATACTTACATCCACCAGACGAGGGACAATTTCACGATAGTAGACCCTGAGGCCCGCCATGAGATGGTGCGCCGCCAGGTGGAGCAGGCCGCGGCTTCGATTAACGCGCGCGCGCTTCCGGACGAGGGTCTTCTTGAGGAAATATCGTTCCTCGTGGAATATCCCGTGGCGGTGATTGGGAACTTCGACAGGGAATTCCTCATGCTCCCGAAAGAGGTTCTGGTAAACTCGATGCGCGAACACCAGCGCTACTTCGCCCTGGCGGACCTTCACGGCGACCTTATGCCTAACTTCATAACAATTTCCAATACCAAAGCGGAAGACATGGATGTAGTCCGGGCGGGGAACGAGCGGGTGCTCAGGGCGAGGCTCTCCGATGCGAGATATTTTTATGAGCACGACCTGAAAAAACCGCTTTCGGAGCGCGTAGACGATTTAAAAAAGGTCGTGTTCCAGATAAAGCTTGGGACGACATACGAGAAAGTAACGCGGGTGGTGAAGCTTGCGGAATATGTCGCCGATTTGCTCTATAGGAACGAAAAGATCACAAAAGACGCCTCGCGCGCGGCGTATCTCTGCAAGGCAGACCTGGTTACCGGCATGGTATACGAGTTCCCTAACCTCCAGGGAATAATGGGCGGAGAGTATGCCGGAAAAACCGGCGAGAACGAAGATGTGTCCAGGGCGATAGCGGAACACTACTACCCCCGTTTCTCAGGCGATTCCGTCCCATCCACTCCTGCCGGGACATGCGTCTCGATTGCCGATAAAATCGACACGATAGCGGGGATTTTCTCCATAGGCAAGGCGCCTACAGGCTCCGAAGACCCTTACGGCCTCAGGCGAAACGCCCTCGGCATAATCGCCATGATATACGCAGGGGGATTCCGGATTTCGCTGAAGTCGCTCATTTCAGAGTCCGTCTCCCTTCTTAAAGTTAACGGGAATGACAAAGCCGCGCTTCAGGACTCTGTCCTCGATTTCTTCCGCCAAAGGGTGAGCGGCCAGTTGACATCAGAGGGATACGCATACGACACCGTGGATTCCGTGCTGGCGACGCATTTCGACGACATTCTCGACGCGCGGGAGCGCGTTATGGCGATTTCAGAATTCAGGAAATCGGATGATTTTCCGGCGTTCATAACCGCCTTCAAGAGGGTTGCGAACATCATCCCGGAAGGCTTCCATGAAAGCCTCGACGAGAGCCTGCTCTCCGAGCCTGCCGAGAAAGACCTGTATTATCACTACAAGGAAATAAGGGACGAGGTATTCAGTAATATCGAGGCGGGACAATACGGCAATGCCCTTGCGCGGATTGCCGGGATTCGCCCGTTCGTGGACAGGTTCTTCGAGGATGTGATGGTTATGGACAAAGATGCGAGAGTCAAGAACAACCGCCTGGCGCTTATGGAACTTCTGGCGTTGACGTTCCTTAATATCGCGGACATTAGGAAAATCGTGGTATAGTAAAAACTGTAAAACATTCAAAAACGGGAGGGCAGGGAGATGGCGGCAACAAAATACGTCTATTTCTTCGGCAACGGAAAGGCCGACGGCAGGGGAGACATGAAAGACCTGCTTGGCGGGAAGGGCGCCGGCCTGGCGGAAATGACCAATGCAGGCATTCCGGTGCCGCCGGGTTTCACCATAACCACCGAGGTATGCACCTTATACTACACGTCCGGCAAAAAGATTCCGGCTGATGTGGAGCAGGAGATAGACAAAAACCTCGCGGCCCTGGAATCCACAATCGGCAAGAAGCTGGGCGACCCGGCCAACCCGCTTCTTGTCTCCGTCCGCTCCGGCGCGAAGTTCTCCATGCCGGGCATGATGGACACGGTATTAAATCTGGGCTTAAACGACGACACGATAAAGGGCCTCGTCGCCAAGTCCGGCAACGAGCGCTTCTCGTGGGACGCCTACCGCCGGTTCATCCAGATGTTCGGGAACGTCGTCATGGGCATAGATAAAGACGAGTTCGAGCACATCCTCCAGGCAAAGAAGGACGCGCGCAGGATAAAGCTCGACGTTGACTTAAGCGCCGAGGACTTCAAGGAGATAGTCGCTTCCTTCAAAAAGAAGGTCAAGGCGATAACCGGCAAGGAATTTCCGCAGGACGCGCATGTCCAGTTGAGGATGGCGGAGGAGGCCGTGTTCGGCTCCTGGAACAACCCCCGCGCCATAACTTACCGAAGACTGAACGACATCCCGGCGAACCTCGGCACTGCTGTGAACGTTCAGGCGATGGTATTCGGTAACATGGGCGAGACATCGGCCACCGGCGTCGGTTTCACAAGGAACCCGGCGACGGGCGTAAAGGAGTTCTACGGCGAGTATCTTACGAACGCGCAGGGCGAGGACGTTGTCGCCGGCATACGCACGCCGCACCCGATAGCCGAACTCCAGAAGGAGATGCCGAAGGTCTTCAAGCAGCTTCGGGATATTACAACGAGGCTCGAACAGCATTACAGGGACGTTCAGGACTTCGAGTTCACCATTGAGAGCGGCACGCTCTACATGCTCCAGACCCGCACGGGCAAACGCACCGCCCAGGCCGCCGTGAAGATCGCCGTCGATATGGTAAAGGAGAAGCTCATAACGAAAGAGGAGGCGATACTCCGTGTCGAGCCTTCACAGCTCGATCAGCTCCTGCACCCGATAATCGACCCGAAGGCGAAGAAGAACGTAATCGCCAAGGGCCTGAACGCATCCCCCGGCGCGGCAGTCGGCAAGGCCGTATTCACTGCGGACGACGCAGTCGAGATGGGCAAGAAGGATAAGGTAATACTCGTAAGAACGGAGACGAACCCGGACGACATACACGGGATGGACGCCGCGGTCGGCATACTCACCGCCAGAGGCGGCATGACCAGTCATGCGGCGGTCGTGGCGAGGGGCATGGGAACTCCGTGCGTCGCGGGCTGCGAGGCCATGCGTGTGGACGAGAAGGGCGGGAAGTTCACCGCCGGTTCGGTTACCGTAAAAGAAGGCGAGTGGATTACGATAGACGGTTCGACAGGCGAGGTTATGCTCGGCAAGATGCCGACCATCGAGCCGTCCGTGAGCGGAGACTTCGGCGTATTGATGAGTTGGGTTGACAAGGCCAGGACCCTCAAGGTGCGCGCCAACGCGGACATACCGAGGGACGCGAAGGTGGCCGTGCAGTTCGGCGCGGAGGGCATAGGGCTTTGCAGGACGGAGCACATGTTCTTCGCCGAGGACAGGCTCCCGCACGTCCAGGCGATGATACTCGCCGACAACGTGGCCGACAGAGAGAAGGCGCTGGCCGAGCTTCTCCCGATGCAGCGCGCGGACTTCCTCGGGCTTTTCCAGGAGATGAAGGGCAGGCCGGTTACGATAAGGCTCCTGGACCCGCCGCTCCACGAGTTCCTGCCGAAGCGCGAGGAGCTTATGTGCGATGTCGCCGTGATGAAGGCGCAGAAGAAGGAAAACACGCCGAAATATAAGAAAGCGTCGAAGCTCCTGGCCCGCGTGGAAGACCTCCACGAGTTCAACCCGATGCTGGGCCACAGGGGATGCCGCCTGGGGATTGTCTATCCGGAGATTACAAGGATGCAGGCGAGGGCGATATTCGAGGCCGCTGCGGCCCTGGCCAAGAAAAAGATAAAAGTAATCCCGGAGGTCATGGTGCCCCTCGTCGGGACGATCGCGGAATTTATAAACCAGAAAAATCTCATTGTCGAGATGGCGAAAACCGTCATGAAGGAGCAGAAGGTAAAGATACAGTACATGGTCGGAACCATGATAGAGCTCCCCAGGGCCGCACTCACGGCGGACGAGATAGCGAAAGAGGCCGAGTTCTTCTCCTTCGGCACGAACGACCTCACGCAGACGACCTTCGGCTTTTCGAGAGACGACGCCGGGAAGTTCATAACGAGATACCTCGAAAGCGGCATATTGGAGAAAGACCCGTTCGTTACGCTCGACCAGGACGGCGTGGGCCAGCTCGTGAAGATGGGTGTTGCGAAAGGCCGCGCGTCGAGGGAGAACCTCAAGGTCGGCATCTGCGGAGAGCACGGCGGCGACCCTGCGTCTGTCGAGTTCTGCCACCGCACGGGCCTGAACTACGTAAGCTGCTCTCCGTACCGCGTGCCCATCGCCAGGATGGCCGCGGCGCACGCCGCCATAAAAGAGGCGGGCAAAACGGCCGCGTCGGTAACGAAATAGAAACGCTATTCGACACCATGTTTGTCATTGCGAGGAGCGGATGCGACGCGGCAATCCCGGATTTAAAACCTGAGATTGCTTCGCGTTGCTCGCAATGACAGCTTAAGTCTCACTTTTTCATATGCCCGATAAAAAGACGGACGAAAACTACATGAGCATCGCGCTCGATCTTGCGGCGATGGGGCAGGGCAGAACAAGCCCGAACCCGATGGTCGGCGCGGTGATTGTAAAAGAAGGGAAAATCGTCGGGAAGGGCTGGCACAAAAAGGCCGGCACTCCTCATGGCGAGGCCGTCGCCCTGACGAATGCCGGCGCGAGCGCAGAAGGCGGCACGCTCTACGTCAACCTGGAGCCGTGTTGCCACAGGGACAAGCTCACTCCGCCTTGCACGGATGCGATACTCAAAAGCGGCATCCGGCGCGTCGTTGTCGGCATGGAGGACCCGAACCCGAAGGTCTCGGGAAAGGGCATCGAGATCCTGCGCGAGGCCGGCTTGCAGGTGGATGTCGGCGTCCTTAAGGAGCGCTGCGAGAGGCTGAACAGGGTATTTGCGAAGTTCATCTCAACGAGGATGCCGTTCGTCACGCTTAAGGTCGCCCAGACACTCGACGGCAAGATTGCAACCTCGACGGGCGAGTCCAAGTGGATTACCGGCCCGGAGGCCCGTAAACACGGGCACATGCTCCGCAATTTTTCCGATGCCATTATCGTCGGCATCGGCACCGTGCTCCGGGACGACCCAAGCCTTACAACCCGCCTCGAGGACGTCGAGAACGCGCGGGATCCGGAAAGAATAATCCTCGACAGCACACTGCGCATCCCGCTCGACGCGAAGGTCTTGAACGTCCAGTCCAAGGCCAGGACGTACATCGCCACGACCCTCGCAGCGCCCACCGCGAAGATAAAGGAGCTTAAGAAAAAAGGCGCTGAGATACTGATGATGGAAGGGGACGCAATCAAGCTCCCGCTCCTGATGGAGGAGCTCGGGAAGATGGGGCTTATAAACGTTCTCGTCGAGGGCGGTTCCCGCGTGAACGTAGAGGCGCTCCGCTGTGGAGTCGTGGATAAGGCCATGTTCTTCATCGCGCCGAAGATACTTGGCGGCGACGACGCCAGGGGATCCATAGGCGGTAGCTCGCCAGAATCACTCGACATGGCCATACCTCTTTTCGATATGCGTTTCTCGAAGCTCGGCGAAGACCTGCTCGTGGAAGGCTTCCTTAAAAAGCGCGCCGAGCGCCCGGAGGAGGCAGGCCGCCCGCAGCCTGTAGAGCGGCAGAATGGCGAAGAAGAGGCCCATGCGGAGAAAGACAGGCGCCGAAGGCGAAGGAAGAGGCACAAGAAGTAATGTTTACCGGGATAATCGAAGAGTTCGGGACGGTCAAATCCGTCGGGAAGGGCCGGAATTCCGCGACGCTTGAAATCGGCGCGGAGAAAATTACGGAAGGTCTTAATCTCGGCGACAGCGTGGCGGTGAACGGCGTCTGCCTCACCGTCGTAACTTTCGACGCTTCCGGCTTCACTGCCGAGGTCATGGCGGAGACCCTGAAAAAATCCAACCTCGGAAAACTCAAGTCCGGAGACAGGGTGAACCTCGAACGCGCGATGCGCCTTGGGGACAGGCTCGGGGGTCATCTCGTCGCCGGACACGTCGATGCGACGGGTATTATAAAATCCGCTGCGCGTGAGGACATCGCCACGGTGTTCACAATCGACGCCCCGCAAGAGATTCTGCGTTATATAATAAACAAAGGTTCCATAGCCATCGACGGGATAAGCCTTACGGTTGTCGATTACGACAGCCGCCCGACCGGCGGCGGCAGCTTCCGCGTCTCCATCATTCCGCATACCGCGTCCATGACCACCCTCGGTTTTAAAAAGCCCGGCGACACCGTGAACCTCGAGGCGGACATGCTGGCGAAATTCGTCGAGAGGCTCCTGGGAAGCCGCGCCGAGGCCGGGGGCATAGACAAGCAATTCCTCGCCCGCAACGGGTTCATATAGGGGCTTAAGTTAATTTGCTCCCGGAGTTGCGGCCCGGCCCGCCCCATGGTTGTCATTCCCGCCACCGCCTGCATTCCTTCCCCCGCCGCCAGTTCGTCATTCCCGCGAAAGCTCATGCCCGAATTGTTCCGTTCGTTGTTGCCCGATTGGTGAAGTTCGTTTTCAGGAGATTTTACTACCAACCGCGATAACTCATTGGCTATCCTTGATTATCCAAGGAAAATCCGTAATTTTCCTACGGTATCGAAAATACTGCGAAAAACACCACAAAACCGGCCGTTTTGCGCAAAAAACGGGGCGCGGGGAATGTGCGTGTTTTGGGCATGAAAAAGGCCGGCGGTCTGTCGGGGGGAATACAGCGCGCCAGCCTTTTTTCCGAGTATTTTTGAGGGCTTAGCAGCCGACGGGGACTTTTGTAATCATCCTGCGGACCATCTTCACCGTGCCGTTGTCGTAGGTGATGATGACGTGATCGCCAGCCTTAAAGCCCTTCATCATCGCCGCGCCGGCCTTTAAGGTTATGCTTTTATTGGTGTTTTTCGGGCAGAAGACAACCGTGCCCTTTGCCGTGTTCACGGACTTGAGCATACCCTGCGTTCTCATTTCGGCAGCAAACGCGGAAGCCGTTATGCTGCAAACAAAAAATGCCGCCATCAAAGATAACAAAACCTTTTTCATGTCCACCTCCCTTAAAAATTCGCCCCCGGTTAATTATAACCTGCGCTTCTGTGATAAAAATCACAAAAAGAATAACAGACGAATTCTGATTTTTCAAGAAAAATAAAACTGTATTTGACTATAAAAAAGAAGTGATGGTAAAGTATAGGAAAATCAGGAGGCTACAGTTGGATGACTTGCTGATATTTGAAAAAAGCTCGCCCGGAAGGAACGGATATTCCCTTCCGGAGGCCGGCGTTCCGCTCAAATCCATAGACGAGCTTATCCCGCGTGAGTTTATCCGAGACGTTCCGCCGATGCTGCCGGAGCTTTCCGAGCCGGAAGTCGTGCGGCATTTTATAAACCTCTCCCGGAAAAACTTCAGCGTTGACGGCAACTTTTACCCTCTCGGCTCCTGCACCATGAAGTATAATCCGAAGGTAAACGACGATGCGGCGGGTATGCCTGGGTTCGACCTAATACACCCCTTGCAGCCCGTGGAAAATTCCCAGGGCGCGCTTAGGCTTATGCGCGAACTTGAGCGTATGCTCTGCGAGATTGGCGGGGTGGACAGGGTGTCGCTTCAGCCTGCGGCGGGCGCGCAGGGCGAGCTTGCCGGTATGCTTATGGTGCGCGCATATCACGAGGCCAATGGCGATGCGGATGTGCGCAACAAGGTGATAATCCCGGACTCCGCGCACGGCACAAATCCGGCGTCCGCGCGGCTTGCCGGGTTTCGTGTTGTAGAGGTGAAGTCCACTCCTGGGGGGCTTGTGGACACTGCCCACCTGCGGGAAATCGCCGGGCCGGACACGGCGGGCTTCATGCTCACGGTGCCGAACACGTTGGGATTATTCGAGAAAGACATTGTCGAAATTTCCAGCATAATCCATGACGCAGGCGGGCTTATGTACATGGACGGCGCGAACTTGAACGCCCTCGTCGGCCTTGTGCGGCCCGGAGACATGGGGTTCGACATTGTGCATTTCAATCTGCACAAGACCTTTTCCACGCCGCACGGCGGCGGCGGGCCTGGCGCAGGGCCTGTGGGCGTGAAGGCGCTATTAGCGCCTTATCTTCCCACGCCTACAGTCGAAATAGAGGGCGGCAGATATTTCCTCGATTACAATAAACCCTTGTCCATCGGGCGCTTGCAGGCGTTCGGCGGCAGCTTCGGCGTCCTTGTGCGCGCGTGGGCGTATATAAAAACGATGGGTGCGGAGGGCTTGAGGGAGGTGTCCGAGAACGCGATAATCAACGCGAATTACCTCCTGGCGCGGCTCAAGGGGCGATACGCGCCCGCGCACGACAGGTTCTGTATGCACGAGTGCGTCTTCTCGGCCAGGAGGCAGAAGGAGCGCGGTATACACGCGATGGACGTTGCCAAACGGCTCCTGGATTACGGCTTCCATGCGCCGACGGTATATTTCCCGCTCGTCGTGGACGAGGCGATAATGA
>JAKAHE010000220.1 GCA_021815285.1 Nitrospirota bacterium | reverse complement strand
TCATTATAAATGGCTGAGCCGAGTCTTTTTCTTGTTTATTTATAAAAAATACGTTATGATACCAACCGAGACTCATTAAAACCCGGGGGAGACGATATGAAAAAAATTCCTTTTCTGTCTTTGTGCATGGCCGTATTCCTCTCTGTTTCGGTGGCTGCTTTCGGCCAGGCAGGCGCCCCGTCGGCCAAAGACAGTCCGCCGCGAAAACCGGGTCTGTCCATAATGGCGGGAAAGGTGCTCAAGGTCTTGAACGCCGGGGGGTATACATATGCAAAGATTCAGAACACGGGGGGAGATGTCTGGCTTGCCATGCCGCAGGTCAATCTGAAGGTCGGAGAGACCGTTACCTTCTATCCCGGCACCCAGATGACGAACTTCCACAGCGATACGCTTAATCGCACCTTCAAGAAGGTAATATTCACCAGCGGCCCCGTAGACCTGCCCGGCACAAAGGCTTACAGGGCGAAAAACAGGGCGACACAACCCGCCGAAAAGGTAAAAGTGGGAAAGGCCCAGGGGCCGGACGCCCGCACTATCGCCGAGATATATAAAAACAGGGCGTCGCTCAACGGCAAGACCGTTTCCGTGCGCGGGAAGGTGGTCAAGGTATCCAAGGGCATCATGGGGAGCAACTGGCTTCATATCCAGGACGGCACCGGCGACGCCTCGAAGGGGACAAACAGCCTGGTCGTCACGACGAAAGACGACGCCGAGGCCGGGGATGTCGTTACCGCGACGGGCGTCATCGCGTCCGGCAAGGACTTCGGCTTCGGCTACAAGTACGACGCTATAATGGAGCAGGCGAAGATAACCAAGCAGTAAATCGCGTCCATTTACAAAAACACCTGAAGCCGCCCGATGAATCGGGCGGCTGCTTTTTTTGTAATCATGGTTTTTTCATGTATCGCTACTCCAAAAAATATGACGTAATAGTAGTCGGAGCGGGACACGCGGGCTGCGAGGCGGCGCTTGCTTCGGCGCGCATGGGGATGTCAACGCTTCTCCTTACCATGAACCTCGACTCCGTCGCGCAGATGTCCTGCAACCCGGCCATCGGCGGCCTTGCCAAGGGGCATATCGTAAAGGAAATCGACGCCCTCGGCGGAGAGATGGGGAAAGTAATCGACAAGACCGGGATTCAGTTCCGGCGGCTCAACATGAGCAAAGGCCCGGCGGTGCGGGCGACGCGCGCGCAGGCGGACAAGGCGTGGTACCGGCGGGCGATGAAGGAGACCGTTGAGGCGCAGAAGGGAATGGATTTAAAGCAGGGCATGGGGGTCAAAATCCTTGTCGAACATGGCCTGGCCGCCGGGATAGAAGACCATCTTGGAATTCAGTATTCTGCGCCGGCTGTGGTCCTGACCACCGGGACGTTCTTGAACGGCCTGATACACATCGGCGAGAGCCATTTCCCGGCGGGCAGGGCGGGAGAGTTCCCGGCAAGGGGGCTTAGCGAATCGCTCTTGGAGCTTGGCTTTCCAATCGGTCGCTTAAAGACCGGCACTCCGCCCAGGATAGACGCTAAAACCATTAATTTTCAGATGCTTAGGCCCCAGCCGGGAGATGACCCGCCTCCGCCTTTTTCTTTCTCCACCGAGCGCATAACGAATCGGCAGCTCCCCTGCTACATCACATATACAAATGAAAAAACGCACGAGATAATCCTTGGCAGCCTGGACAGAAGCCCGCTTTATTCCGGGACGATAAAGGGTATCGGCCCGCGCTACTGCCCGTCCATAGAGGACAAGGTCGTGCGATTCGCCGACAAGGAGAGGCACCAGGTTTTCCTGGAGCCGGAGGGCTACGATACGTCGGAATATTACGCGAACGGCATATCCACGAGCCTTCCGGCGGACGTCCAGCTTGCCCTTGTCAGGACTATCGAAGGCCTCGAAAACGCTGAGCTTATGCGCCCCGGCTATGCGATAGAATACGATTACGTGCCTCCGACCGAGCTTCTCCCGTCCCTTATGACCAAACGCGTCGAGGGTCTTTTCCACGCGGGGCAGATAAACGGGACCTCGGGCTATGAAGAGGCCGCCGGGCAGGGACTTATTGCGGGGATAAATGCTGTCCATTTCGTGAGGGGGCTCGAGCCATTTGTCCTTGGCCGCGACGAGGCCTATATCGGCGTGATGATAGACGACCTCGTAACGAAGGGCGTAGACGAGCCTTTCCGGATGTTCACGTCCCGCGCTGAATACCGGCTCCTTCTCCGGGAGGACAATGCGGACATCCGGCTGATGGATAGGGGTTTTACGCTGGGTCTTGTGAGCGATGAGGTTTATCGGAAGTTTTTAAAAAAACGCGAGCAGGTGGATAAAGAACTTGCACGCCTGGAAGGGGCGAAGGGCGAGATGGCCGGGGAGGCCATGTCCTTAAAGGAAATGCTCAAGAGGCCGGAGACAGGCTACGCCGACCTGATTGGAAAATATCCGCCCGACGAGGCGCTCGACCCTGCCGCCGCCCTTCAGGTGGAGATACTCGTGAAATACGAGGGCTACATAAAACGCCAGGCGGCTGAGGTGGAGCGGCTGAAGAGATACGACGAAAAGCTTATCCCGCGCGGGTTCGATTACTCGCTTCCGGGGCTTTCGCGGGAGGTGCGGGAAAAACTTGCGAAGGTCGGGCCCCGGAGCGTCGGCCAGGCGGGGAGGATTCCCGGCATAACGCCCGCGGCTGTGGCGATCATCCTCGTCGCGCTGGAAAAGGGCAGGAGAAACGGGACCTGACCCTTCCCTCGCCGCGATGGAGAAGGGGAAGAGATTGCGTCCGGCTTTTCTTCCCAAAAGAACGTATGTTCCACGTGGAACAATCGCTATAACTCATTATGAATAATAAACTATCCGACGGCGCTGAAGCGCTGGGTTTTCCGCTCTCCGATGAAGAAATGCGGCTCTTCGGGCTGTACATTGAAGAGCTTCTCAAGTGGAACGCGAAGGTAAACCTTACGGCCATCACGGAGCCGGATGAGATAATAATAAAGCACTTCCTGGACTCGCTCGCGCTCCTGCGAATACTGCCGGACTTTGGGCAAGGCCCGCCACC
>JAKAHE010000219.1 GCA_021815285.1 Nitrospirota bacterium | reverse complement strand
GAAGCCCGAGCGTCACATTCACGGCGTTTCCGAAAGCGAGCATCTTGAGCGGCCCCAGCCCCTGGTCGTGGTACATCGCCACGACGGCGTCGAATTCGCCCTTGCAGGCCCTGTGAAAAAGCGTATCGGCGGGCAGCGGGCCTGACACGTTCATGCCCGCGTTACGCGCGTCAAGGCACGCCGGAGCTATCTCTTTTGTCTCCTCGTCGCCGAACAGCCCGCCCTCTCCCGCGTGCGGGTTCAGGCCGCAGACGGCGACCCTCGGCTCCGGAACCCCAATCTTGCGGCATGCGTTCTCCGCAAGGCGTATCGCCCGGAAAACCCCGTCTTTTTTAATCATATCCGGAACGTCCCTCAATGCGACGTGTATCGTCACCAGGACGACCCGAAGCTCGACATCCGCCTGTGTGCCGCAGATTGACCTGCCGCCGGTCTCTTGTCCGTTACGGGCGTGGCCGCTGCCGGCAGGCCGGCCGCAGAGCATCATGGCGAAGTCCTTCGTCCCGGTAAGTTCCGCAAGGAGCTCCGTATGTCCCGGATACGGATACCCCGCCATCTTCAGCGTCTCTTTCGTTATCGGGGCGGTAACCACGGCGTCCGCCTTGCCCTTCAGGACAAGTTCGACGGCCTTTTTTATGCATGCCACGGATACGTGCCCGGAATCCGCCGAGGGTTTCCCTGGAGTTACCGCCGGAGCGGGCATATCCGGCTCGACTACTTCAATCGCCCCGGAAGGCGCCTTCGCCCCCGGCTCAGGGACGACCGTCAGCGTCCTCTGTGTGCCGAACGGTAGCGGCCCGCTGGCCTGCTTCAGGATGCTTAAGCTGCCTATTACCACCGGCCTGCAGCAATCCACTACGGCCTTTGCGTTAAGGGCCTTGAGTATTATCTCCGGGCCTATGCCCGCAGGGTCCCCCATCGTAATCGCAAGCACAGGGCGGCTATCCCGCTCGCCGAGCGGCAATTCCATAATCCTATACCTCCCCGGGAACCGGCCGGTCCTCGACTATCCTGTAAATCCCGGCAGCCCTTTCCTTCGGCAGATTCCCGGACGGGATTTCGATTACCTCGAAGGTCAATTTTCTCCTCGGCAGCGAAAGCGTGATAACATCCCCGGCCTTAAGCTCCCGTCCGGCCTTTGCGGAAAGGCCGCCGATACGGACTCGCCCCTTGTCGCAGAACTCCTTGGCGACACTCCTGCGCTTTATCAGTCTGCTTGTCTTGAGGAAGGCGTCCAGTCTCATCTTTAGCGCTCTCATTTTACCCGCAAGTGCTTATTAAGGCAAGAATTTTCTTGTCATGCAAGTATATGTTTTCGTTGACAAGGGGAAGTCTTGGGGAGTAAACTTGCATATTTTCACATGTAATCCTTCCGGGGGGTGTAATGAAAGAGGACGTTCTGCGTATATTCGAGGAATCTGCAAGGGTAAAGCAGAAATTCGCAGCCGAGAATTTCGAGGCCATAGAGGAGGCAGTGGAGATTGTCGCGTCGTGTTTCACGCGCGGGAACAAGGTTCTGCTCTTCGGGAACGGCGGGAGCGCGACGGACGCCTCGCACATCGCCGGGGAATTCGTGAACCGCTTCCTCCTGGAGCGCCCCGGTCTCCCGGCAATCGCGCTGAACACGGACATAGCCGTTCTCACAAGCATATCGAACGACTACGACTACTCCGAGATATTCGTAAAACAGATAAAGGCCCTGGGCTGCGAGGGAGACGTCGCCATAGGCATATCCACATCCGGGAACTCCCCGAACGTCGTGAAGGCAATATCCGCCGCAAAGGACATGGGAATCAAAACGATTGCGTTTACGGGAGGAAAGAGCAAGGGGGGGAAACTCGCGACCGTCGCGGAGCTTGTCTTTCTTGTGCCTTCGGGCGATACGCCGAGGGTGCAGGAGACGCACATCACGCTCGGTCATGCAATCTGCCAGCTCGTGGACGAGCGCCTCTTCGGAAGCGCCAGGGGGCCGAAGTGAAGTATAAAAAGCTCGACATCTCCAGGATAAAAACATACAGCCTCTCCTCGCGCAAGAGCAAGGTGGACGAGGGTGCGGCGGCGAGGCCGTTCGTTCCCGGCTCAAGTTTCAGGGATTTTATGGACAGCCTTCCGAAAATCCTCGCGGCTGACAGCCTCCGGGCGGTCGCCCGCTCCGTGGCCGAGGCAAGACGCGGCGGCAGAACGGTAATCCTCGGCATGGGCGCGCACGTCATAAAGGTGGGATTATCGCCGGTAATCATAGACCTCATGGAGAAGGGCGTCATAAACGCGCTTGCCATGAACGGGGCCTGCGTCGTGCATGATTTCGAGATGGCATACCAGGGCAGGACGTCCGAGGACGTCGACGCCGAGATTGGCGATGGCACGTTCGGCATGGCGGAGGAAACGGGGAACCTTATAAACCGCGCTATCGTAAAAGGCGTCGGTGAGGGACTGGGCCTTGGGGCATCCGTCGGGAAGATAATTGCGGGCGGAGAGGGAAATCCGCACTCTTTCAAGTATCCGCAGAAATCCCTTCTCGCTGCGGCTTACCGGCTGAAAGTCCCCGCGACAGTGCATGTCGCCATCGGGACGGACATAATCCACATGCATCCCTCCTGCGACGGCGCGGCCACGGGAGAGGCGAGCCTTCGGGATTTCAGGACCTTCTGTTCCGTCGTATCCACGCTTGAAGGTGGCGTATACATAAACCTCGGCTCCTCCGTCCTCCTGCCGGAAGTGTTCCTGAAGGCCGTTACGCTCGCGCGGAACCTCGGCAGTCCTCTTAAGGACATAACGACGGTCAACATGGACTTCATACAGTCCTATCGCCCGAATACGAACGTCGTGCGCCGCCCGACGATGAAAGGCGGCAAGGGATACAGCCTGACCGGCCACCACGAGATAATGTTCCCGCTCCTCGCGGCGGCGGTATTGGAGGAGCTTGGGAATTAGGGTGTATTTTTAACGTAGCTGCCTGATTCATCAGGCGGTTTTAAAAACGCCCCATAAATGGGGCAGCTACAAAGAACAGAATCCACAATATCCATCATTCCCTTAGAAAATAAAGCTGGAATCCAGGA
>JAKAHE010000218.1 GCA_021815285.1 Nitrospirota bacterium | reverse complement strand
CTTTCTCCGCGCGCCGGACTATAACTACCTCCCCGGCCCCGACGACATATACGTCTCCCCGTCGCAGATACGGCGCTTCAGCCTCCGCACGGGCGACACGGTCGCCGGGCAGATACGCCCGCCAAAGGAGGGAGAGCGCTACTTCGCCCTGCTGAAGGTGGAGAACGTGAACTTCGAGTCCCCGGAGGAGACCCGGGACAAAATCCTCTTCGACAACTTAACCCCGCTTTACCCTGAAGAAAAGATAAATCTCGAAGTTGCGGGCGACATGAATACGCGGGTTATGGACCTCGTAACCCCTATCGGCAAGGGTCAGCGCGGCATGATTGTCGCCCCGCCCCGCACCGGCAAGACCATGATACTTCAATCCATAGCAAAGGCCATCACGAAAAATCATCCCGAAATAATACTTATCGTTTTGCTTATTGACGAGCGTCCGGAAGAGGTTACCGACATGGTGCGCCAGGTGAAGGCGGAGGTGGTCTCCTCCACGTTCGACGAGCCGCCGCAGAGGCATGTCCAGGTGGCCGAGATGGTCATCGAAAAAGCCAAGAGGCTCGTCGAGCATAAAAAGGACGTGGTTATCCTCCTTGATTCCATAACCCGCCTCGCGCGGGCATACAACACAATCGTCCCGCCGTACGGCAAGGTTCTCTCCGGCGGCATAGACGCAAACGCCCTCCAGAGGCCGAAGCGCTTCTTCGGCGCGGCGAGGAACATCGAGGAAGGCGGAAGCCTGACGATTATGGCCACCGCGCTTATCGACACCGGCTCCAGGATGGACGACGTCATATTCGAGGAGTTCAAGGGCACGGGCAACATGGAGCTTCACCTTGACAGGAAGCTCGTGGACAAGCGCGTCTTCCCGGCCATCGACATAAACGGCTCCGGCACAAGGAAGGAAGAACTGCTTGTTGACCAGAATATCTTAAACAAGATGTGGGTGCTGAGGAAGGTATTGAACCCGCTTTCGACGGTCGAGCAGATGGAGTTCTTAATCGAAAAACTCCGCGCCACCAATACGAACAAGGACTTCATAGAGTCGATGAACAAGTAACCTCACCTTAAAAAATGATTTCAAATACAAAGGGCCGAACATCATGTTTCGGCCTTTTGCTTGAAAATGATATAAAAAGATGTTATCAGTTAATGGAGTTTTACAGGGAGGTCTTATGAAAAAACGGCCTACTTCGGTTTCAATTATCGCGTGGATTATTGCCATAGAGACTTCAGTTTCATTTTTTGCCGCGATAGGCCTTGCTATAACAGGTCTTCATAACCCGGCGACAGCACAATGGATACAACAGCGGCTTGCGAGCCATGATCCGATACTCATAAAATATTTAATGACATTTGCAGGAGTGCCTATCGGTTTCGCCTGCGGGATAGGAATGCTCAAGGGCTACAACTGGTCGAGGGTTTTTTATGCAGGCTGGTGGGCTATTCGCGTTTGTACTTTCATAATATTTTCCATAATATCATCTTTTAAAATTAAAATACCCATAGGTAGTGTAATGTTCGGCATCTGGGTTTATCTCCTGTTTCGCCCCGATGCAAACGAATATTTCTGTCCCAAAGTCGAAGGGACATCACAAAATAATATTTAAAAAAGAAATTCGGACAACAAAAGGCGGCCCCTTAGGAGACCGTCTTTTGTTTCACCCTCTCCCGGCCCTCTCCCATTGAAGGGAGAGGGTGAAAATTAACCGTCATTCCCGCGCACTACGGTTTCAGAACCCTGCCGCCTTCGGGAGTTCCCTCTTCTCAGGCCCAAGGCCCATCTTGCCCAGGACGTCCGGGATGCCGTGGCAGAAGCTGTCCCACTTGGGCATAAACCCCAGCTCGCGTTTGGCCTTGTTGTTGCTAACGCGGCAGGACGAATCGAGCGTCTCCGCCAGGACCTCGCCGTACTGCTTTGCAAAAAGCGTATAGTCCGCAGGCTCAGGCTCCGGCCTGCCGAGTTCCCTGGCGACGAAGTTCGCAAGCTCCTTCTGCCGCACTGGGTGGGAATCCACCAGGCAATACCGCTCCCCGACCGGCATCTTCTCGAGGATTAACCGGTAGCCTTCCGCGAGGTCGTCGATATGTATCAGGCTTTTGTAGTTAAGCCCCGGTCCAACCAATACCGGCATACCGTTCATCAGCCCCGAGACAAGGTATTCGGAGAACCAGCCGCCCGGCCCGTATGTCCAGCCCGGAAAGACCTCTATTGTCGGCACGTTCGCCTTCCTGGCCGCCTTCTCTATGTCCCAGTATCCCTCCGCAATCGGGATGGCCAATCCGATTGGCTTTACGGGCATGACCTCGCTTACCCAGCTCTCCCCCTGGCTCCCGAACGCGGTGACGTGGTAGGTAAGGACTACCGCCTGCACGTTTGAGCCGTGCGCTGCGTTTATGAGGTTGGTTATCATCTCCGTATGCGCGTTCGCGCGTCTTTTGGCCTCGTCCCTGGAGAGCTTGTCCGTAATCTTGTAGGGCGAAGAGGCGCTGATAACGACGTCGTGGTCCAGCACCGCCTCCTTCCATGGCCCCGGGACGAGCAGGTCTCCCAAGATAGGCGTCCCGCCGGCAGATTTTATTTTATCCCTGCTTTCCTTTTCCTGGATCAGGCCGGTTACCTGGTGACCGGCGGAGACAAGTTTCTTTAAAATCGCCGAACCGACAAACCCGCCGGCTCCCGTGAGAAATACTTTCATAACGCACCTCCTTGCCTGAAAATCCGTTATTACGTGTAAAGTATAGCACGGCGAGGAAAAGCGGTGGGGGGGCATCCTGTAGCTGCCCCATTTATGGGGCGACTTTAAATTCGCCTGATGAATCAGGTAGCTACAAAAAAAACCCGCCGGTCATGGCGGGTTTTGCTTGGAAGTTTTTGCCTGACAATTTAAAACCGGGCGCAAGTGAACTCGCAACCCTGCGTCCGTCGCTGCTTCTTAAGCCGCTTTTTCCTCCCTGTGCAGTATGCCCATCTCTTCAATTACGGCAGGCATACCTTCGAGGTAGGATGGATATTTGAGCTTCGGAAGGAGGGCCTTTCTCGTCCTTTCGCCTAAGCACCGCGTTGAACAGG
>JAKAHE010000040.1 GCA_021815285.1 Nitrospirota bacterium | reverse complement strand
AGCTCCTCATAAATGCTCCTTTGACTTGGCGGTTTAAGAAGCGCTGAGACTACCACAGCTTGCCTCTTAAGACCAACCGGCAAAGTTGCACTTACAAGTTGAATCCGGCCTTGCTTGATTTGGATGTTAAAGATGTTTATAGTCAAGTCCATTCGGCTGCTATTGAGCCTGTTACGATTGAAACCGCTGAGATTGCAGAGCTGCGGTATGTCGTTCCACAGCCGGATCAAAAAAATAAAGTGATAAACCTTAACATGAATACAGTCGAAGCGAAATTAGCTGAGACCATTGCCGTTTCTTCTCTCTTGAATAAAATCTTTATCGATAATGAGGAGCCAGCCTCTATTACTTATTTTTCTGACTCAAATGGAAATGGGATTGCCGGGCTTGACGTTGAAAGCTCTGAATTTATGCGCCTTCTTGCGAGCAGAGCGTGTTGGGCGCGTGAAGAACTTGAGAATATAGCCATAGAAAAGAAATTAATGTTGGATGGGATATTGGATAGTATAAATGATGCGTCATTTGATCACTTCGGTGGACCTTTTTTTGAAGGATATGATCCAATAGAAATTAATCCTGAATTTGCCAAGGAGATAGCCGCATGACCGCAATTCGCGCTAAAGATCGAGATGCTGTCGTTCAATCATTAAGAGCGGGTGTGGTGCCGCGTGTCGGTCAACATTTGATTCAGGTAGGAAGAGTTAAAGAGGTTGAAGCCCTGCTGAAAGATATTGAGCGGATAGCAGATAATGGTTCAAGTATCCGTTTTGTTATTGGAGAATATGGCTCAGGCAAAACTTTCTTTCTTAACCTTATACGAAGTATTGCGATTGAGAAGCGATTAGTAACAGTTCATGCCGATCTGACACCCGATAGACGACTGTATTCAACAGGAGGACAATCGCGGTCATTATACGCGGAACTCATGCGCAATATCTCTACACGCTCCAAACCTGATGGCGGAGCGATGCAGAGCATTGTGGAACGCTTTATAACGGATGCGTTAAAACTAGCGCAAGCTTCCTGGAAAGATCCGGAGGTAGTCATTCAAGAAAAATTAAATACGCTTTCCGAAATGGTAGGTGGATATGATTTTTCTCTTGTTATTGCGGCTTATTGGAAGGGACACGATTCTGGCAACGAACAGCTTAAATCGGATGCTATAAGATGGCTTCGTGCTGAATTTTCTACCAAGACTGAGGCCAGGACCGCTCTGGGAGTACGAAATATAATAGATGACATTTGTAATGACCCCCGTTTGTCAAGCTGCAACTAAGAGAGTATTGTGGCTCTCATGGAACTCGGTTTCAAATTGTCTGGGCGGTTTATAGCCCAGGGCTGAGTGGAGGTACTGTCCGTTATAATATTCGATCCAGTTTTCCAGGTCTTTGACAAGTTCATTATAGCTCGTCCATTCCGTGAGCCAGAGGCATTCTTCCTTCAAGGTGCGCATGAACCGCTCCGTGTCGGCGTTGCCCTTCGGGTTGTTGTAGCTCGTGAACGCCTGGTGTACGCCCAGGGTGCCGCACGCCTTCATGAAGCTTATGGACGTGGGCTGGCACCCGTTGTCGGACATCAGGTTCAGGCCCTTGTCCCTTGCTCCGTCCGGGAACTGCCGGTTGACCGCCATGTCGAGCGCCGTGAGCCAGTCGGAGGATTTGCTCCTAAGACCGGCCTGATAGCCGACGACCTTCTTGGTGTACCAGTCCAGCACAATGACGATGTAGATCCAACCGAGCCGCTCTACCAGAACCTTCGTCATGTCTATGCCCCACCACTCGTTGGGCCTTGCGGGGCGGGGCTTTGCGGACTCGGTGCGCTTGGCCTTAAGCTTCGTGTCCGGCCTGACCGCAAGGCCGTTTACCTGCATCAGCCGCTGTACGCGCTTCTTGTTGAACGGAAGCTTGTCTATAAAACGCAGGTGCGCCCATATGCGCCGGTAGCCCCAGAATGGGTGGGCGGCCTTTATCTCCCTGATGCGCTCGACAAGTCCCTCGTTCCGGGCGGCGACCTTCTCCGACGGCCCGCGAGGCGGCCCTACTCGCTTTTTTTTAACTCGTAGGTCAGCTCGCCCACGAGCCGCTTGAGCTTCTTGTTCTCGGCATCGATACGGGCCTCGCGCTTGGTGGCCTGGCCGACCTCGAAGGCCAACGGCGCGTTAGACAGAAACTGGTCGCGCCACTTGTAATACTGAGTCTGGCTTATCTGATACTCGTTGCAGATGTCGGCAACGCTCCGGCCCTTCAGGCCCTCAAGGACGATTGCCGACTTGGTCTTTGCATCAAACTTGCGTCGCTGCATGGCTGGCGGTCTCCTTTTCCCCAGCCACATTTTACTCTCTTAATTCGCCCCTTGTCTATATGGGGGTCAGTATAGCATATAATATCTAATATGTTATTTACAATCATCATGGCAAACGCTACATTTAGGTGGAAATAGTGGCGTAGTTATATTGGGAAAATCTGGTGTTCCATTCTTCTTTAACGTAACGCCAGGTTCTACCGTTGTAACGGCATTCCCAACTAACTCAATAATATAATTTATCGTTCGACGCCAAACATCAGGAATGGCCATTTGTGGGAAATTTTTAGATGGGTTCCATGACGTACCGGAAGGATCAATGAAATTAATCGGTGAATTTCCCACATAAGCGAATAAATTTATCCCTCCCGCAAACCCTATAGGGTCCTCATTTATAAATCTTCCGGCGTGTGCATCGTAATATCTCGCGCGGTAGAAATATAATCCCGTCTCGGCGTCATATTCCCTGCCGGTGTATGTAAATGGATTTTCGATATTCCCGGTCTGATATTCCTATATCTTTCACTGAATTCATTTTTCATTTCCTTTTAAACATCTTCTCCAGTTCATTTAATCCGAATTTGATTACCGTTGGACGTCCGTGGGCGCAGGTGTATGGCATCTCGCAGGCGAAGAGCTGTTCGATGAGGCGCTCCATTGCGTGCGGGTGGAGTTTCTTCCCGGCCTTGACGGCGCTCTTGCACGCTACGGACTTGCAGATTTTCTCCCGAAGCTCGTCCGCCCTACCCTTCACGTCCGCGCTTTCAAGCTCGCCCGCAATTCCAAGCACGACTTCCTTGATGTCGGCCTTATCGAGGAAGAGCGGCTTTGAGCGGATGAGGAAACTCCCGCCGCCGAAGGCTTCCGCCTCTATCCCAAGCGTCTTAAGCTCCGGCAGGACGGCTTCGAGGAGCGCCGCCTCCTTCGCCGTAAGCTCGATTCTCTCCGGGACGAGCAGACCCTGCGAAACCTCGCCCTGTCTGCCGTAGCGGGCCTTCACCTTCTCATACTGAATGCGCTCGTGCGCCGCGTGCTGGTCGATTAATATAAACCCGTCCTCGCTTCTGGCGATGATGTATGAATCCAGAACCTGCATGGGGAATTCGTGGAAGGGTTCAGTGTAGCGCGATGGAGCAGCATCCCTCTCCGCATGGAGCGGAATCTTTTCCTGATGCTCACCCTCTGTCCCTCTCCCGCCCCCCACCCGGCCTTCGGCCTGCCCTCCCCTCCAAGTGGGGAGGGTAACATGGAATGAAATGTTATCAAAGGGAGCCTGTACCTCCCGCACCATGCCGGATTCCGCGAAGGCTTCCGCCTCCGCATTTTCGGAATTTTTCAGCGCGCCGGTCACGGCCTCCTTTATCGCCCTCTGCACACCGGTCGCATCGGAGAAGCGAACTTCCCGCTTTGCAGGATGGACGTTCACGTCCACCAGGGACGGCTCTATGTCGATGAACAGTATAGAGGCAGGGTGCCGTTCTTTCATCAGGAGGGATTCGTACGCATCGTAAATCGCGCGCTGTATAACACGGTCTTTAACTGGGCGGCGATTAACGAAGCTCTCCTGCCTCGAACGGTCGGAGAAGCTCCTGCCGGGCATCGACACGAAGCCGTAAATCCTGCAAGGCCCGCCTGCTTTTATTTCCGAAAGCCATCTTGCGAAATCACGCCCGTAGACCTGCGCTATGCGTTCCAGGAGCCCCCGGACCGGCGGGCAGTCCAGCAGTTCCTTCCCGTCGTTTATCAGCCTGAAATGAATCTCCGGGTGCGCGAGGGCAAGCCTTTCCACCGACGCCGCGATATGGGAGAGTTCGGTCTCGCGGCTCTTCAGGAACTTAAGCCTTGCAGGGGTATTGAAGAATAAATCCCGCACTTCGGCTGCGGCGCCTTTCGGCGCGCCGATTTCTTTTACACCATGGATGTTTCCGCCTTCGATGGAGACGGACGTGCCGCGGCCATCGCCGGTAGAGGTAATGAGTCTGAAGCGGGAGACCGAAGCGATGGACGGCAGGGCCTCGCCCCGGAAGCCCATTGTGGAAATGGAAAAAAGCCCGTCGCCTGAGTCAAGCTTGCTCGTGGCGTGCCGCTCGAACGCAAGCAGGGCGTCGTCCGGGGACATGCCTGAGCCGTCGTCTGTTACCTTGATTAATTTTACACCGCCGCCGGACGTCTCTACGAATATCCTCGACGCGCCGGAGTCTATGGAATTTTCGACAAGCTCCTTGACCACCGATGCCGGTCTTTCAACGACCTCTCCGGCGGCGATTTTATTGGCGATATGCTCGGGAAGTATTCTAATCATTGCCCCGTATGCCCGAACCCGCCGTCCCCGCGCTTCGTGGCGTTCAGTTCCTCGACGTGGACGAGTTCCGCGTGAACGACCTCGTTTATCACCATCTGCGCGATTCTGTCGCCGCGCATGACGGTATAGGGCGCATCTCCGAAATTTATCAGGATAACCTTTATCTCTCCCCTGTAGTCGGAATCGACCGTGCCGGGGGTGTTTACGAGGCTTATCCCGTATTTCGCGGCGAGACCGCTCCTGGGGCGTATCTGCGCCTCGTATCCCGGGGGGAGTTCTATGGCTATACCTGTCGGGACAAGACCCCACTTGCCGGGCGCGATAACAACGTCTTTTTCAACGGCGGCCATGAGGTCCATGCCTGCGGAATGTTCAGTCTGGTAGGACGGCAGCGGCAGGTCGAGGCAGTCTGTCCTTCTGATTTTTATTTTTAATTTTCCGGACATTTCAGTGGACGGGAATTTCTTTCTGAAGCTCTTCTTTATCTACAGGCCCAAGGGCGCTCATGGCAACCTCGCGTTTTCCAAAAAGCTCGGAAACGAGCCTTTGCACCTGCTCCGGGCTGACCTTCTCAATCTCGGCAATTATCTCGTTTAACGTATAGCGACGGCCCAGGTACATCTCCTGCTTTGCGAGCTGGCTCATTCGGTTATACGTATTTTCCATCGCCAGCACCATATTCCCTTTAAGCTGCTCCTTAACTTTCTCGAGCTCGTCTTTTTTCACGCCTTCGCCAAGGAGCTTGTCTATCTCCTTCCAGACAAGCCTGACCACCGACGCAGCCTTAGACGGGCTGACCCCGGCATAGATTACGAAAAGACCGGTGTCCTTGAGAGACGTGAGATACGAATAGACGGAATAGGCCAGGCCGCGCTTCTCGCGTATCTCCTGGAAAAGCCTTGAACTCATGCTGCTGCCAAGGAGCGTATTCAAGGCGTACATGCCGTAACGGTCCTTGTGGGAATATGGAAGCCCCATTACCCCGAGGCAGATGTGCGCCTGTTCCAGTTTGCGGTTCCTGACGTTTATGGATGGTCTGAAATTTGACAAACCGGCCTTGTCCCTGGTCTTTCCCTGTTTCCTGCCGCCGAAGCTTTTATTAAGCGTTTCCATAAGCACGTCGTGATTGAAATTGCCTGCGACTGATATGACAATATCCGAGGGCGTGTAAAACTTTTTCATGTAGCCGATAAGGTCTTCGCGGTCAAGACCGCTCATGCTCTTCCGTGTGCCGAGCACGGGCTGGCCGAGCGGAGTGCCCTTCCAGACGGATTCGTAGAGCAGCTCGTGGACGAGGTCGTCCGGCGTGTCCTCCACCATCTTTATCTCTTCCATTATGACCTTGCGCTCGCGGTCGATCTCTTTCTGTTCAAAGGTGGAGTTGTTGAAGATGTCGGCGAGGAGGTCGAGCGCGCGGGAGAGATGTTCGTCCAGTATCTTAACGTAATAAGTCGTGCCTTCCTTGCTGGTGAAGGCGTTAAGCTCTCCGCCCATCGAGTCCATCTCTATGGCTATGTCGCGGGCGCTGCGTTTCCTGGTGCCTTTGAACAGCATGTGCTCGATGAAATGCGACACGCCGCTCAACTCCGGAGACTCGTCCCTCGCGCCTACGTCGATCCATATCCCGAGCGAGACAGAGCGGACGTTCGGAATCTTCTCGGTCACAACGCGCATACCGTTATCGAGCAGTTCTCTGTTAAACATGGCCTCTGACTATGATATTACCATAAAAAAAGGAAACGAGCCTAAGCGAAATGCCCATTTCCCCTCTTTAATAATTCCGACTGTGAAGGCTTTCCTTATCCCTGTTTCGCCTTAAGTTCCCTGGCCGCTTCCTTCGCCGAAAGGCGGATCTTGCCCTGGCGGTCTATCTCCAGTACCTTCACCATCACCTCGTCGCCCTCTTTAAGCTCGTCGGAGACGTTTGTAACGCGGTGCTCCGCTATCTGGGATATGTGGACAAGGCCGTCCGTTCCGGGAAGTATCTCGACAAAGGCTCCAAAGTCCATGATCTTTCTGACCTTGCCCTTGTAAATCTTTCCGATTTCCGGCTCCATGACGATGCCCTGGATGATGTCTATGGCCTTCTTCGCAGCGGCCTCGTCAGAGGAGGCGATGTTGATTACGCCGGTGTCCTCGATGTCTATCTTGCAGCCGGTCTCCTCCACTATGCCCCTTATAACCTTGCCTCCGGAGCCTATGACCTCTCTTATCTTGTCCGGCTTTATGTTTATCGTGAATATCCGGGGCGCGTGCGGGGAGAGGTTCGCCCTCGGAGTCGGAAGCGCATCCAGCATTTTGCCGAGTATGTGGAGACGACCCTCCTTCGCCTGGTCGAGCGCCTCTTTCATCAATGCTTTTGTAACCCCGCCTATTTTTATGTCCATCTGGAGCGCGCAGACGCCTTCCGACGTCCCGGTGACCTTGAAATCCATGTCGCCCAGGTGGTCCTCAAGCCCCAGGATGTCCGAAAGCACGACGTATTTTCCGTCCTCCTTTATAAGCCCCATCGCAATGCCGGCGACAGGCGCCTTTATGGGCACGCCCGCGTCCATGAGGGCGAGAGTTCCGCCGCAGACGGAAGCCATCGAAGAACTGCCGTTCGATTCCGTAATGTCCGAGACTATGCGGATGGTATACGGGAACTTTTCCTTCGACGGGATTACCTGCCGGAGAGATTTCTCGGCCAGGGCGCCGTGGCCTATCTCGCGCCTGCCGGGGCCCCGGAGGAACTTCGCCTCGCCGACGGAATACGGTGGGAAGTTGTAATGAAGCATGAACGGCTTGTAGCTCACGCCTTCGAGCGCGTCTATCATCTGCGCGTCCTCGGACGTGCCGAGTGTCGCGGTAACGAGGGCCTGCGTCTCGCCCCTGGTGAAGAGGGCGGAGCCGTGCGTCCTGGGCAGGATGCTCGTGTCGCAGGTTATCGGGCGGATGTTGCGGACTCCTCTGCCGTCCGCGCGTATACCCTTCTCAAGTATCATCTTCCTGACCATGTCTCTCTCGATGTCGTGGAAGATTATGCTGATGTCCCTTATCCTGGTGATGTCGTCCCCGCCAATTTCGGCGGTTACGGCGTCCTTGAGGTTATCGAGAGACTTCTGGCGCTCGGTCTTGTTGGGTATCTGTATGAATTCGCTTATTCCGGAGAGGGCCTTCGCCTTCACTTCCTCGACAAGCGCAGGGTTTATCTCTATTTCCTTCACGACGCGCTTCTCGATGCCGGCCTGCTCGCGGAGTTTTTCCTGGAGCGCCACGCCTTTCTTAATCTCTTCGTGGGCGAGTTCGAGGGCGTCGAGCATGACATCTTCGCTCACCTCTGCGGCCCAGGACTCGACCATCATTATGGCTTCCTTCGTCCCGGCGACAGTCAGTTCGAGCTTCGTCTCCTCCATCTCCTTAAGCGTAGGGTTCACGATGAACCTGTCGCCTATCATGCCTATCCGGACCGCGCTGACTGGGCCGTTGAACGGTATGTCGGAGATTGTCAGTGCAGCCGATGCCGCCATCAGGCCCATTATGTCCGATACGTTCTCTTCACCGAAGGAAAGCACGTTGGCTATTATCTGTGTCTCGCACAGAAAACCTTTCGGAAAAAGAGGCCGAAGCGGCCTGTCTATAAGCCGGGAGGTAAGCGTCTCCTTCTCGGTAAGTCTTCCCTCTCTCTTGAAATAACCGCCGGGAATCTTCCCGGCTGCGTATGTCTTCTCGAGATAATCGACCGTCAGGGGGAAGAAGTCCTGTCCCTCTCGCTCGACCTTTGAAGCGACTGCCGTGGCGAGGACTACGGTGTCCCCGTAAGTCGCGATAACCGCACCGCTCGCCTGCCGGGCAATCTTACCCGTCTCCAGAGTGAGGGTGCCCTCCCTTAAGGGCATTTCCACTTTATGAACCATTTAAAAGTTTTTCTCCAGTCTTATTTTCTTAAGCCAAGGTCTTCGACCATCTTCTTGTAGCGGTCTACGCTCTTGTTTTTAAGGTAGTCAAGAAGCCTTCGCCTGCGCCCGACCATTTTCAGTAGACCGCGTCTCGAATGGAAATCCTTCTTATGCGTTTTGAAATGCTCGGTAAGGTATTTAATCCGCTCGCTTAAGAGGGCAATCTGGACCTCCGGCGAACCGGTGTCTGTGTCGTGTATCTTATATTTCCCTATTAAATCCTGCTTGGTATCCTTCTCCATTGCCATCACTTTCACCTCCTTCCATATCTTATTGCATGAGTCTTGATTTATAATAGCCCATAACCCTTGAAAATTAGCATAACCACAGGGGTTTGTAAAGCTTTTTTTAACCCAGAACCACCTTTGGAAGATAAGGGTTTGCGGCATCTTCTCCCGCTGGTATGCCGATGGCAAGAAGCCTTCCGGACTCGTCCATAAGCCGGACGGGAATATCCTCTGAATACTCCGGAAGCGAGATAAAATCTCCGCGCAACGACGGCCTTCCGTGCCGGACGTCCTCCACGCCGCGGGAGGTCAGCCTGGCCGCAGGAAGCCCGGGCAGGAGCATATCAAGGGGTATTATTTTACGAAGGGCCTCTTCAGTAGAAGGCTTCGGCTCAAGCGATACAGCGTCTTCGACCCTGTAGGTTCCTGCCGCCGTCCTGCGAAGCCCGGAAAGATGCCCGCACGTGCCGAGCGCCTCGGAAATATCCCTTGCGAGGGAGCGTATATACGTGCCGCCTGAGCATACCACGCGGATGGAAAACTCTGCGCCGGAAATATTAAGGAGTTCAATGACGTATATAACGACGCGCCTTGGCGGGGCCTGGACTTCCAGCCCCTTCCTCGCCTGCCTGTACAGCGGCTGTCCGTCTATTTTTATCGCCGAATAAGACGGCGGAACCTGCTCAATCTCTCCTGTGAAGCGGGACAGAATTTCTTCCAACGCCGCCCTGTCGAACGCAGGCACGGGCAGTTCGCGCACCGTCTTGCCCTCTGCATCGAGCGTATCCGTCTCGCATCCGAGCTTTACGACGGCCTCATATTCTTTCTTGTCGCCGCCGTAGAATTGAGCCAGCCTTGTGGCCTTGCCCAGGAGGACGAGAAGCAGGCCCGTCGCGGACGGATCGAGCGTGCCGGTATGTCCGGCGCGTTTTTCTTTCAGAAGCCTGCGCAGGAATAAAACGGCGTCGTGGGATGTCCAGCCGACTGGTTTGTCTGTCAGTATGAGTCCATCCATCAGGCGGGAAATCTTTTCAGGTGCTCCATGACCCTGGGAAGCACGAAATCCTTCGTCTTCTCGAGTGGCATTTCCATTATGACGCCGGAGGCGTTGGGATGGCCGCCCCCGCCGAAGCTTTCCGCAAGCGTCGAGACGTTCACCCTTCCCTTGGAGCGAAAGCTTATCTTTACCCTGTTCGGCCCGGCCTCCCTGAAAAGCACGGCCACCTCGACATCTTTCACGGCCCTGGGATAGTTTATAAAGCCGTCCGTGTCCTCCGCCTTCGTGCCTGTCGTGCGGTAGAATTCTTCCTTCACCGTCACCCACGCAACAAGGCCGTCGAGGCTTATTTCCATGTCCGCCAGAACGAGGCCGAGAAGTTTCATCCTGCCGAATGACTTCGTCTCGTAGACGTTCTCGGCGACCTTCCACGTATCGACCCCGTAGGAAAGGAGCTTCGCGGATTTTGCGAGGGCGTCGGCGTCCGTATTCGTATACCTGAACGAACCCGTGTCGGTGAAAATGCAGGTGTAGAGGTTTGTGGCGATGGCTTTGTCTATCGGGGCGTTCATAAAGAGAAGCAGGTCGTATACCATCTCTCCAGCCGCAGCCGCTTCCGGGTTTATCCAGAATACGCTTGCGGTTTTCGGGTTGGTGACATGGTGGTCTATATTTATGATTTTCAGGCCGGGGGCGTCTTTCAGCTTAAGCCCCGTACGTTCCGGCTCGCAGTCAACCACCACCAGCGCGTCATATTGCCCGGGAATTTCGGTTCCTGTCTTTATGAGTTCGGTTCCCGGAAGGAAACGGAGGAATTCCGGCACCGGGTCCGCGTTAAGGATTGAGACCTTCTTCCCCATCTTCATCATGGACAGCGCAAGACCGAGCTCCGAACCTATGGCGTCTCCTTCAGGGCTTATGTGGGTTGAGATAATTACGGAACGAAGATTTTTTATCGCCTCGGCTACCGCCTCTATCCCGCCGGTCATTCAGTATCCCCCTCATCTTCTTTTATATCCAGGCTGCGAAGAATATCAAGAGTCTTCGAGCCTTTTTCTATGGATTCATCCAGCCTGAAGGAAAGCTCCGGCGCGGTGCGAAGCCTGAGCCTGTGCCCCAGTTCTCCGCGCATGAAATGGCTCCCGCTTTTAAGGCCCTTCAGGGCCTCTCTCTTCCTCGCATCGTCGCCTATCAGGCTTACGAATACCGTCGCGTATTTAAGGTCGTCGCTCAGTTTCACGCGTGTGATGGTAACGAATCCTATGCGCGGGTCTTTTGTCTTCCTGAGCAGAATATCGGAGAGTTCCGCGCGTATCTGTTCGCTAACCCTGTCGGAACGTTTGTAGTCGTGTGGTTTCAATAGGTTTTAAAGTATCTCCACCTGGTAATCAATCAGCTCGACGCCGGTATTGGAGCGTATCAGATCCACAACCTTGTTTAAGACATCGACGGTAAACGCTTTCTCGCCGGATACGCAGGCGACTCCGAGAGTCGCCCTCTGCCAGAGCTCCTGGTTGTCAACTTCGGCGACGGATACGTTGAACCTGCTTCGTATCCTGTCCTTCAGGCCTTTCACGACGCTCCGCTTGCTCTTGAGTGAGCCAGCGTCATACACGACCAGTTCGACTGTCAGTATGCCTACAAACATAACATCACAGCTTAGCGGCAAGCTTCTCCACGTCGTAGGCCTCGATTATGTCCCCGACCTTGATGTCGTTGAAGTTCTCGATGCCTATGCCGCACTCGTATCCCGTCTGGACCTCGCGCACGTCTTCCTTGAAACGCTTGAGAGAGGACAGTTTCCCTTCGTATACTACGACGTTATCCCTAAGCACGCGCACACCTGCGCAGCCGCGCGTTATAATCCCGTCCAGTACGTATGAACCGGCAATAACGCCTATCTTCGGCACGCTGAAAGTCTGTCGCACTTCCGCGCGCCCAAGGACTTTTTCTTTCAGTGTCGGCTCAAGCAGACCTTCCATGGCCTGCTTGACTTCTTCTATGGCGTTATAGATTATGTTATACAGCCGAAGGTCAACTCCCTCGGACTCCGCAAGCTGCGAGGCCTTCGGCTCAGGACGAATGTTGAATCCTATGATAATGGCGTTCGACGCGGAAGCCAGCATGATGTCGGACTCCGTAATCGCGCCGACGGAGCCATGTATCACGTTCAGCTTGACCGCCTCCGTGGAGAGTTTTGAAAGCGACTCAGATACCGCCTCCACGGAACCCTGCACGTCGGCCTTGATTATGATATTGAGCTCCTTGACCTCGCCCTTCTGTATCTGGGAGAAGAGGTCGTCCAGCGTAATCCTCTTCCTCTGGGCAAGCTCCACCTCTCTCTGCTTCTGCATCCTCGACTGGGCGACCTGCCGGGCCTTCTTCTCGTCTTCCATCACGACGAAAGAATCCCCCGCCTGCGGCACACCGGAAAGCCCGATTACTTCCACGGGATAGGACGGCGTGGCCTCCCTCTCTTTTCTGCCCTTGTCGTTGAGCAGCATCCTTATGCGTCCGTAGTGCTGGCCGGTAACAAAGACGTCTCCGGGCTTGACGGTGCCGGAAGAGACCAGCACCGTCGCAACGGGGCCGCGTCCCTTGTCCAGCTTCGCCTCGATTATCGTGCCGCGGCCAAGCTTGTTAGGATTGGCCTTCAGTTCCATAACCTCGGACTGGAGGAGTATCATTTCGAGGAGGTTTTCAAGACCTATGCGCTTTTTCGCGGAGACGGGCACGAATATAGTATCGCCTCCCCATTCCTCCGGGACGAGGCCCTGGTCAGAGAGCTCCCTTTTAACGCGGTCCTGATCCGCCTCCGGCTTGTCTATCTTATTTATCGCCACGATGATGGGCACCTTGGCCGCCCGCGAGTGGTTTATGGCTTCAAGTGTCTGCGGGCGGACACCGTCTTCGGCGGCCACGACAAGGACGACTATGTCCGTCACCTGGGCGCCTCTCGCGCGCATTGCCGTAAACGCCTCGTGTCCCGGCGTATCGAGGAAGACAATGTCCTTTTCCTTGAGGCGCACCCTGTATGCGCCAATGTGCTGTGTAATGCCTCCGGCCTCTTCCTGCGTTACGTTCGTCTGGCGTATGGCGTCGAGGAGCGAGGTCTTGCCATGATCGACATGCCCCATGAGATCGGA
>JAKAHE010000217.1 GCA_021815285.1 Nitrospirota bacterium | reverse complement strand
CTTAGGCAAGCTCAAGCCCGGCGACATACCGGCGGACGTGAGGCAGAAGGCCATAGACGTCCTGGTGGACGAATATTTCGTGAAGGATACGTGCGTCGTCTCCGGATACCCGATGGAAATGCGCTATGCGGGCCCCAGGGAGGCGCTTCTCCACGCGCTCTTCAGGCAGAACTACGGCATGAGCCACCTGCTCGTCGGGCGCGACCATGCCGGCGTCGGCGACTACTACGGGCCGTTCGACGCGCACCACATCTTCGACAAGATACCCAAGGGCGCGCTCGAGACCGAGCCGCTCAAGATAGACTGGACCTTCTACTGCAAGAAGTGCGACGGCATGGCCTCCATGAAGACCTGCCCGCACGGCAAGGAAGACAGGCTCATCCTCTCCGGCACCAAGCTCCGCAAGATGCTCTCCGAGGGCGAAGAGGTCCCCGATCACTTCAGCCGTCCGGAGGTGCTCACCATCCTCAGGAAATACTACGAGGGCCTGACGGAGAAGGTCGAGATAAAGATGCACCGGTTCGCGGAAGGCAAATAACCGGGGGCGGGCGCAAGCGGCATATGACTGGCGGGAAGATTTTAAAATCCGACTGCCGCAAATTTAACGCGAGTAACAGGATAGGTCACATAATACTCTGATAAAGGAGGTGGGAGGGAAACAGGGCTTTTCAAGGGAAATTTTAGACTCTTTCAGTCTGAAGCCGGTTATCCGGCCAAACGCAAACAGAAGATTTACAGGAGGAGGTTAAGATGCCAAGTTGTGTAAACGTCGATAAATGTGACGGCTGCAAGGGCAAGGACAAGACTGCATGTCAGTACATCTGCCCGAACGACCTTATGAAGCTGGACAGGAACCTTATGAAGGCCTGGAACCAGGAGCCGGAAGCCTGCTGGGAGTGCTATTCCTGCGTTAAGATATGCCCCCAGAGCGCCATCGAAGTCAGGGCGTATGCGGACATCGTCCCGTTGGGCGGCAGCGTTGTGCCTCTCAGGGGTTCGGACTCCATCATGTGGACCGTCAAGTTCCGCAACGGCAAGCTCAAGAGGTTCAAGTTCCCCATCAGGACCACCGCGGAAGGCTCAATAAAGCCTTACGAGGGTATGCCGGAGCCGGGCGACATAAAGGACCAGCTCCTGTTTACTGAAACCGGGAAAACGCTGCCGAAGCTTTAATCAGAACAAACAGCCCATATTAAAGTAGGGGCCGACTCGTGCGTCAGCCCTACAAGGAGGATTGGATATGTCCTTAGAGAGAGAAAGCTGCACGTCTTCATACTGTGAAGACCCGCAGATAGTAGAGATGGATACCGATATACTGCTCATCGGCGGCGGCATGGCGAATTGCGGAGCGGCGTTCGAGGTTATGCCCTGGGCCAAGAAGTTCGGCCTCAAGGTCACGCTTGTCGATAAGGCGGCGATGGACCGCTCCGGCGCGGTTGCGCAGGGTCTCTCCGCCATCAACACCTACATGGGCGGACAGGATCCCGCCGACTATGTCCGGATGGTCAAGAACGACCTCATGGGCATCGTGCGCGACGACCTCATCTACGACGTGGGCCGTCACGTCGATGATTCCGTCCACCTCTTCGAGAAGTGGGGCCTCCCAGTCTGGAAGCAGGCGGGCGACGAGGGCAAGCCCCTCGATAAGGGCGGCAAGTGCGTCCGCTCCGGCAAGTGGCAGATAATGATAAACGGCGAGTCCTACAAGGTCATCGTCGCCGAAGCCGCGAAGAAAGCCCTTGGCGAAGAGAATATCTTCGAGAGGGTGTTCATCGTGAAGCTCATCCTGGACGAGAAGGAAGACAACAGGATCGCGGCGGCAGTCGGCTTCTCCACCCGCGAGAACAAGGTATACTACATCCGCGCTAACGCCATACTCCTGGCCGCCGGCGGCGCCGTCAACATCTTCAGGCCGCGTTCCGTCGCTGAAGGCATGGGCCGCGCGTGGTACCCGGTATGGAACGCCGGCTCCACCTATACGATGGCCGCCCAGGTCGGCGCAGAGCTGACCATGATGGAAAACCGTTTCGTGCCCGCCCGTTTCAAGGACGGCTACGGCCCGGTCGGCGCATGGTTCCTGCTCTTCAAGGCGAAGGCGACGAACGCCAAGGGCGAGAACTACATGGTCACGAACGGCGAAATGCTTAAAGAGTATCCGCCCTACGGCCTCGCCGCAGTCCCGGCCACCTGCCTCAGGAACCACCTGATGCTGAAGGAAATGAAGGAAGGCCGCGGCCCGATATACATGGACACCGCCACCGCGATGAAGGAGCTTGCGGCGACGATGGACGAGAAGCAGGTAAAGCACCTCGAAGCCGAGGCGTGGGAAGACTTCCTCGACATGTGCGTCGGTCAGGCGGGCCTCTGGGCCGGCATGAACATTCAGCCGGAAGTCATCGGCTCCGAGCTTATGCCGACCGAGCCGTACATGCTTGGCAGCCACTCCGGCTGCTGCGGCATCTGGGTCTCCGGCCCCGAGGACATAGCCCCTGCCGAGTGGCAGTGGGGCTATAACAGAATGACCACCGTCAAGGGCCTCTTTACGGCGGGCGACGGCGTCGGCGCCTCCGGCCACAAGTTCTCCTCCGGCTCACATGCCGAAGGACGCATCGCGGCCAAGGCCATGGTGAAGTTCGTCCTGGACAACAAGGACTTCAAGGCCACCATCTCCAAGAGCGCCAAGGATTTCGCCGCGGAGATACAGAAGCCCTTCAAGACCTTCGAGCAGTTCAAGAACGTCACCACGGACGACTACGTCAACCCGAACTACATCAGGCCGAAGATGCTCATGTACCGCCTGAACAAAATCATGGACGAGTACGTCGCCGGAACCTCCACCTACTACGTCACCTCCGCCGCTCTTATGAACAGGGCGCTGGAGCTCCTCACCTGGTTGAAAGAGGATTCCGAGAAGATGGCGGCGAAAGACCTCCACGAGCTGATGAGGTGCTGGGAGAACTACCACAGGATATTCACTGCGGAAGCTCACCTCCGCCACATCCTGTTCAGGGAAGAGACCCGTTACCCCGGCTTCTTCTACAGGGCTGATTTCCCGAAACTGGACGAGACGAACTGGAAGTGCTTCGTCAACTCCAAGATCAACCCGA
>JAKAHE010000039.1 GCA_021815285.1 Nitrospirota bacterium | reverse complement strand
CAGACTGTTGACAAAGTCCTCGCCAACTGGCGGGGACTTTTGTTATTATGGCGTCATGGTAAAACGTCAGACCGAGAAGCAGACGGAGTTGGAATTTGTAAGTATCGAGGAGTTGGTTCCGCCCGGCCACATTTTGCGGAAGATAGACAAGGCGATTAATTTTAGTTTCATCCGCGAGAAGGTGGAGGGCCTATACTGCGCCGACAACGGAAGGCCGGCGATAGACCCCGAGGTGCTTTTCAAGATGCTTCTCATCGGGTACCTTTTCGGGGTCAGGAGCGAGCGTCAGCTTGTGTGGGAGATCGAGGTCAACTTGGTCTACCGCTGGTTTCTTGGGCTTGGTATCCGGGAGAAGGTGCCGGACGCTTCGACCTTTAGCCAGAACCGCCGCCGCCGGTTTTCATCAAGCACTATTTATCAAGAGATATTTGATGAGATAGTGATGCAAGCGCTGCGCCGGGGCCTTGTGGACGGCACGACTTTGTACACGGACGCGACGCACCTGAAGGCGGACGCCAACAAGAACAAGTTCATAAAGAAGCAGGTGAAGAAATCCACCTGCCGCTATCTTGCGGAGCTTGAGCACGACATAAACCGCGACCGCGCGGCGCACGGCAAGAAGCCGATGAAGCCGGATACGTCCGAGCCGGAGGTCAAGGAAATCAAGACAAGCACGACGGACCCGGAGAGCGGGTACATGGTACGTGAAGGCAAGCCGGAAGGCTTTTTCTACTTAGACCACCGCACGGTTGACGGCAAGAACAACATCATCACGGACGCGCACGTAACTCCCGCGAGCCTCCATGACAGCGTGCCTTACCTTGGGCGTCTGGACCGTCAGCGGGAGCGGTTCGGGTTTGAGGTCAAGGCGGTTGGTCTCGATGCGGGTTACTTCACTCCCGCTATCTGCAAGGGGTTGGAGGACAGGGAGATATTCGGCGCGATAGCTTATCGCACGCCTAATCACAAGAAGGGTTATTTCTATAAAAAGGATTTTATATATGATAGTGGGCTTGACTGTTACCGCTGCCTCGGCGGACAGGATTTAAAATACAGCACGACCAACCGCAGCGGCTATCGTGAGTACAAGTCGGACCCGAAAAATGCGGGGTTTGTCAACACCTGAATAAATGCACGCAGAGTTCCAATTGCACCAAAGTCGTCACTCGTCATGTATGGGAAGACAGCAAGGAGCGGGTAAACCAAAACAGGCTGACCGAGCGCGGAAAGAGAATTTACAAGCGGCGGAAGGAGACGGTGGAACGGAGCTTCGCCGACTCGAAGCAACTGCACGGACATCGGTACGCGAGGATGAGAGAACTTAAAAAGGCCCTTGAACAGGCCCTGCTGTGCGCCGCCGTCCAGAACATGAAAAAGATCGCCCTGATACTCACGGGGCGGGATGAAAAGACCCCTCCAAGACCGCAAAATTCATTCCCAAACTGCTTTATTGCCGCCGTGCAGGGACTGACTGCGCTCGCTCAAAGCACCCGGTTCAGACCAAATTACGCCTGCCAATCAATCCCGCTATAAAAATCAAACCCCGCCTGAAAAAGACGGGGTTTGTCAACAGTCTGCAAAGTCCTCGCCGTTGGCGGGGACTTTTGTTATTATGCGCTGTCAACAGCAAAAGGCCGGGCAATCGCCCGACCTTTTTGTTTTCCGCAGGCCGTTAATGCCTATTTCCCGGTTATGCGCACCTTGTCTTTTTTGACGTCCATCTCAGAGAGTTCGTCCTTCACGGCGTCGGCCACGGCCTCGTAGTGCAGGTAGCCGCCCTTGTGAAGCGGCGCGTCGGCAAGTTCCCTGTCCACGTCCATGCTTGCGACGCATGGGTAGCTGTGCCAGTATTTCGCCGTAACGTCCACGTTTAAATTCTCGTCGATTTCCCTGCCTATCAGGTTTCTGGCGACGAAATACGTGCAGCCGCACGGTGCCGAGGTAATAACCTGGGCGTCGATTACCCTGCCATCCTGCACGCGGAGCTTTATCTTGGGCTTACCTATGCGAAAATGACGCGCGAACTCCGACATTACCGGCTGGTCGGGCGTGGGGAGAAACGAGCAGAAGGGCTTGGGAAAAGCGCTCTCCATGCCGAACTGGTCGCATATTTTCTTGAGCCTGCCGCGCGTCCACTGGCTCAGCCACGCCGGGTCCTCCGATGGCGCGACAAAGGCCTTTGCGCCTGCGTTTCTCGCCCGCCCAGGCAAAGAGAGGAGCAGGTCCTCGTGCACGTGTATCGCAAGCATTACGTCATGCGGGGGAAGCTCATCCGGCAGGTATGCGCCAGGGTCGTCCACGTAATACGGCAGTTCGGCGGGCAGGAGGATAACGCCCGCGATGTCTTCCTTGAAGTCCACCGGAAACAGCACGGGGAACTTGTCCCGGCAGTGGTCGCAGTCGTTGCCGCAGCCGTTGCAGAGATCCGCGTAGTCGTTCTTCAGGTGCTTTATCACGCGCTCGGAGAATATGTCCTCCATGATGACGGAGAACGGCTCCCGCGGGCCGGGCCTGTATTTGTCGTTGGAGACAATCAGTAATTTCATTCGGTTATGATTTTATAGCTCGTCGTAATCTTCGACACGCCCCTAAGATTAGCCATGACGGAGCAGTATTTATCCTCCGAGAGGGAGACAGCCCTCTTTACCGCGTCCTCCGTAAGGCCCGTGCCGGTAACGACGTATTCTATCTCGATGTCCTTGAAATATTTCGGGTACGTGTTCTCGCCCTCGACCCAGTGCCCCTTCACGTTCACTTGAAGGTCGCGCACGTCCATCTTCTTCTTCCTGAGTATAGAGACCACGTCCATCGCCGTGCAGCCGCCGACACCGACAAGGAGAAGCTCCATCGGCCTTGGGCCCGTGTTCTCCCCGCCGACGCTCGGCGCGGCGTCCATCACAAAGGCATGTCCCGTCCCGGACTGCCCCACGAACTGCATCCCGTCAACAAACTTTACGGTAGCCCTGGCAGGCTCAGACATTATTCTCCTCCTGGAAAATACGAAAATCGGGCCGGCGCGTTGGTCGCCCCTAATTATACAGAATTGCAGGCCGCCTGCTGCCCCGGCCCCCTGTCTTCAAGCAGAAAGGGCGCCCCCTTTAGATGGAAGCGCCCGTCTGTTTTTAAGAATCTTAAACCGGTCTTACTCCGGTTTGATCGCCTCGTTTGGACAGGCTTCCTCGCAGGTGCCGCAGTCCGTGCACTTTGCGGGATCGATAACGTATTTCGGGTCTCCCTCGCTTATCGCGCCTTCCGGACATTCCGCCTCGCAGGACCCGCACATGATGCAGTCATCGCCGATAACCCTTGCCATCTTCCCAAACACCTCCTTCTTTAAGAAATAACAGTTACGGGATAACTTTATCACAATGCGGGTGCGTAAGGCAACCAAAAAAGCTCCGCCCGATGTTCCGCCGGTATCGTGGACGTTATTTTTTTCTTGCAATTTGCTAAAATTGGTATATAGTTATCAACCTGAAAAAGCCTTATGAGAAAGGGGCCGTTTGTGGCCCGCTGTTATTCCGTAAACCGCAAAGGGAGGGCCGTATGAGTACGAGCTTACATATCAAGTCAGCGCTCCTCGGCCGGCCTTTCAGGTAGGGGTACGGCAGAATAAGATTAAGTCGATTGACCGAGGCGCGACGAGATTGCCGTTGACTGACGGCGCTCACGCGCCTTTTTTATGTTAAACTTGAAAAACCCCGTAAATACCGGGGGTTAGCGTGGCCATACGGACACGTAATCGCTCCGGCCAGTCATTCCCGCGAAAGCGGGAATCCAGGTTTTAGTCGGCGTGGTCGGTCGGGCGCATTAGTTTCAACAGTCGTTTATTTAACGCCGGTATACCGGCCCGGCCTGCTGGAGGAAATCCGGCATGCCGGCAGAAAAAGGAGGGTAAATAGGTTGCAGGCTTTGGGAACACATTTGCTGCTCGAGTTGCGGGACTGCTCTGACGGGATACTCCAGGACCTGGACCGCGTCCGGGAGATAATGGTAAGAGCCGCCCGCGAGGCAAAGGCGACCGTCGTCGAGGTCGCGTTCCATGAGTTCAACCCGTTCGGGATAAGCGGGATGGTCATCATCGCCGAATCCCATCTCTCCATCCACACGTGGCCGGAGTACAACTACGCCGCGGTGGACATCTTTACCTGCGGAGACATTATAATTCCGCAGGAGGCCGCGCACTACCTCATCCGCGAGTTCGGGGCGAAAAGTCCGTCGATGGTGGAGATGAAGCGCGGGATGCTTTCTTTCGACGGGACAAGGCTCCCGCACAAGGTTGAGACAGAGGAATATGACGCAAGCCAAAAACTCCAAATGGTTCATTGATTACCTGACTCCGGAAGAGGGTCATATACACGGCATAAAGAAGACGCTCGTAAGCCGCCAGACGAAGTTCCAGGCTATGGAGATCATGGAGACCGGCTCCTACGGGCGCTGCCTCGTCCTGGACGGCAAGATGCAGTCTTCCGAGGTGGACGAGTTCATCTACCACGAGGTGCTCGTCCATCCCGCGATGCTTTTGCACCCTGCCCCGAAGGACGTCTTCATAGTCGGCGGCGGGGAAGGCGCGACGCTCCGGGAGGTCCTGCGTCACAAGACCGTAAACCACTGCCTTATGGTGGATATCGACGAAGAGGTCGTGCGGATGTCCGAGGAGCTCCTTCCGGAGTATCACGCAGGCGCGTTTCACGACAAGCGCACGGAACTCGCCTTCACGGACGCCCGCAGGTGGCTTGAAGAGAACGACAAGAAATACGACGTAATAATCATAGACATATCCGAGCCGGTCGAGGAAGGCCCGGCATATCTCCTCTATACCCGCGAGTTCTACAGGCTCGTCTGGGACAGGCTGACTGACGAAGGCACCATCGCCCTCCAGGCCGGGACGACCGCTATCGGGAACCTTCTGAACATCACCGCCGTTCACAAGACTCTTCAGCAGGTGTTTCCGCACGTCGTCTCCATGCCCGCGGCGATTCCGTCCTTCGGGCTTCCCTGGGGCTTCGCGCTTGCATCCAAGAAGAACGACCCGAGGAAGCTCACGGCGGAGATGGTTGACAAGATGATCGCCGGGCGCGTCACGGGCGAGCTTATGTACTACGACGGCGAGGCCCATCAGCACCTCATGCACCTGCCGAAATACGTCCGCAAGGCCATCGAAGAGCAGACCATCATCATCGAGGACAACGCGCCGATATTCACGTATAATTGACATCCCGGCCCCGGCTGCCTTATCATAGGTTATGGAGGTTCCTATGAAAAAATATACTGTTACGGCATACATAGAACAGGATTCCGAGACGGGCCTTTATATTGGCATCGTGCCAGGCCTTACAGGCGCTCATTCCCAGGGCGCTACACTCGACGAACTGAAGAGCAATCTCCAGGAGGTAATCGAGCTCTGCCTTGATAATTAGGGGGCCGAACCGGCAACCTGTATAATACCGGAGCGGCCCAAGGGAAACCGAGGGCCGTTTTTGATTTAGGCAGTAATTCAGCAATATTCTCAAGAGGAAAACTAAAAATTATCATGCCCGACCCCTCCCAGTATAAGACGCCTCTCTTTGACGCGATGGTATCTCTGGCCGAATCGCGTAAGATTTCCTTCCACACGCCGGGGCACAAGTCCGGCAAGGGCATCGCCACGCGCTTCGTGAAGTATGTCGGGCCGAACATATTCTCCATCGACCTGACGACGCTGGACGAAGTTGACAGCCTCCAGAAGCCGACCGGCGTGATAAAGGAGGCTCAGGGACTCGCGGCAAAGGCCTACGGCGCCGACCGCTCCTTCTTCCTCTTAAACGGCACGACGGTGGGCAACCACGCGATGATTATGACCGTGTGCAACCCAGGCGACGGAATCCTCGCGGCCCGGAACTGCCACAAATCCGTCATCGCTGGCGCGATACTCGCAGGCGCAAGAGCAAATTTCGTCTACCCTGCGATGGACGCCTCTCTGATGATGTCGATGAACGTAACGTTCGATTCCGTCCGGCAGGCGGTGGAGAGCGCGGCGCCGGAGATAAAGGTTCTTGTCGTTACCTCGCCGAACTACTACGGCATCTGCGCGGACATTGAGAGAATAATTCCATTCGCGCACGAGCGCGGCATGACGGTGCTCGTGGACGAGGCGCACGGCCCGCACCTGGGCTTCCACCCGGAGCTTCCGAAGTCTGCGCTTTCATGCGGCGCGGACATGGTCGTGCAGTCCACGCACAAGATAATCGGCGGCATGACACAGGCGTCCATGATGCATGCGCGCTCAGGGCGCGTGGATATTATGACGCTCGCGGGCGTGCTGAAGGTTTTGCAGACTACAAGCCCTTCGTATATCCTCATGGCCTCGCTGGATTTGGCGAGAATGCAGATGGCGACAGAAGGAGAGAAGCTTCTCTCGAAGGCGCTTGAGCTTGCAAGGTGGGCGCGGGATGGGATTAACGGAATCCAAGGCCTTAGGTGCCTTGAGAAAAAAGACGTCCTGCTGCGCAGCATGGGAGACCTGGACGAGACGAAACTTGCGATAAATGTGAGCGATCTTGGAATGACGGGCTATCAGGTCTCGCAGGCCCTGAATACGGAGCATGACATACAGGTCGAGATGGCCGACCCGTTCCATGTGCTTGTGATTGTCTCGATTGGCGACAGGAAGGAGGACGTCTCTCGGCTTGTCGATGCGCTTAAGGAGATAGCGAAAGGCCGGAGCGCGGCTGCGCGTTTCGACTGGGAGCAGGCAAAACCGCCTGTAGGGACGCCTCAAGGGCTTCCGCCACGGGAGGCTTTTTTCGCGGCCCACGAACTGGTGAATCTCGGTAAATCGGCGGGGCGGCTTTCGTCAGAGATTGTTACCGTTTATCCTCCGGGCATTCCGATGCTCGTGCCAGGCGAGGTGATCACGGAAGACGTCGTGAATTATCTCTCCCGCGTATCGGCAATGGGCGGGACGGTTGACGGCCTCGCCGAGGACGGGCGTATCGGCGTGGTAAGATAAATAGCAGAATATCCATCCCTGCCCGCAGCTCATTTTCCCGCACCCAGCTTACGCGCCATTTCGAGCGCGGCCCGGGCCTCGCTTTTTCTCCCCAGGCTCTTCAGGGCGACATATTTATTATAGTAGGCGTTGGCGTAATCCGGTTCGAGCTGTATCGCTCGCTCAAAGGATATAAGCGCCTCCTGGAGCCTTCCAAGCCTGCCCAGGGCGGAACCTTTGTTGTTATACGGTTTCGGGTCGTTCGGGTCAAGCTCTATTGCCATGTCGTATTCCTTCACGGCGTCCGCATCCCTGCCGAGCGCGGATAGCGCGATGCCCTTGTCGTAGTGTGCGGGCGCGAAATCCGGGTAAAGCTCTATGACCTTGTCGAACGCAACCAGCGCGCCTGCGTAATCTTTCTTCCCCGTGAGCGCGACCCCCTTGTCCATGTAGCGGTCGGCGTCGTCCGCCTTGCCGTGAATGGAGGCAGGGAGAGTGGAGTCGATTGCCGCAAAGGCAGGCGCTGTGAAGGACACGGCGGCAAACAAACAGGCGAGAAATACATAAAACTTTTTCATGCGAACTGCTCCTTTGAAAAATTAAACGCAGCTCAAATTTCGCATGAAGCGTCAGGGAAGTCAATCGGTAATGTTTATGATTAATGAGATTTAATGGGACGGGAAAACCTGGATTTGCGTTTTCGCGGAAATGACAATCAGGTGCGCCCCTACTTTTCCGCCTGCCTAAGGTTTTTTATCATGAACGCCTTCTTACCCGGAACGACGTTTTTCTTCCAGGGAGGCGGGGCGGAGGAGTAGTTATCGAGGTGCGGCTCTATCTGGTATTTCAGGACTGCGGCGTTGTGTTGAGCCAGGTCGCTGGAGAAATAGTGTGTGCCGTCGTTCTTAGAGACAAAGTAAAGGTAGTTCACCTTCGCCGGGTAGAGCGCAGCTATGATGGACGGTTTGCCGGGGTTGGCTATGGGGCCGGGCGGAAGGCCCTTGTAGACATAGGTGTTGTAGGGGTCCTTGAAGCGCAGGTCCTTGCGGGTCAGGTTCCCGTCCCATTTGCCGTGCCGTTCGAGGGCGTAGATGACGCAAGGGTCGCACTGAAGCGGCATGTTGAGCTTCAGGCGGTTATGGAAGACGGCTGAGATGAGGAGACGCTCTGAGTCGAGGTTAGCCTCTCGTTCTATAAGCGAGGCAAGCGTTATGGCCTGAAGCTCCGTCATGCCGAGTTCCGCAGCACGGGCCTTGAGGTCGGAATTGAAGACCTCGTGGTATTTCGATACCATCTGCCGGAGGATGCCGCCCAGGGTTATTCCCTTCGGGAAGTAATATGTGGCGGGAAACAGGAAGCCTTCCAGGCTGTCCCCGGGAAGCCCCAGGCTGTGAACAAACTGCGGGTCAGTAGCTTTTTTCAGGAAATCGGCCCTTGTCGTAAGGCCGGTAGCCGCGACGGCCCCGGCTATCTGGTCCATCTCGTAGCCTTCCGGGATTACCACCTGGTATTCGATAATCTTGCCCATCCTGAGCATCATCAGCACGTTTAGCGGCTTCATGCCGGTGTCGAAGGAATAGAAGCCGGCTCGTATCTTCCTCGTTGCGCCAAGGAGCTTGCCGAGGATGATAAATGTCCGGCGGTCGGAAATAATACCCTCCTTCTTAAGCTCCGCCGCGACGCTTTTGAAACTCGCGCCCTCCGGCACGAGGACCTCGCGGTAGACCTTCACGGGCGATGCCGGACGCATAAGAAACAGTGCGACATGCACCCCGAATACAAACACTGCGGCAAGGAGCAGGAAGGAAAACACCCTCAAAGAGACCGGAAGCCTTAGTCTCATGGACCTTTACACCTCGATTTTAAAACTAAATTCCATTCATATCCGGCTCAGCAGCGAGTAATTTATATGCACGATTGTCCTTGCCTGAAGCCCGGCATTCCATTTCCGGAACATCTCTTCCCCAAGCGTCCTTGACAGGACCTTTTCGGCTATCGCCTCCGCCTCATGCGGGGAGGGAGGCCCGGCAGTCCTTATGCCCTCGACCCTGAAGATATGGTAGCCGTAAAGAGTTTTTATTATACCACTTGTCGCTCCCTTTTTCAGCCGCCATATAACGGATTCAAACTCCGGCGGCATCTCGCCCCGCTCAACCCAACCCAGGTCTCCGCCGACTGCGGCGTCCGGGGAAAGAGACCACTTCCCGGCAAGGGTCGCAAAATCCGCGCCACTCTTGAGCTCCGATAGTATTTCCCCGGCCTCCCGGGGTGATTCAACGACTATCTGCCGGACGCGCAACCGCTTCTCTTTTCTGAGTTTTTTCCCGTTTTCCCGGAGGTATGCCTCCACCTGCGCCCGCGTAACCCGCACGCGCGAGTATACCTGGGAGTCCAGGAGCTTCTCGATTATAATGTCCTTTTTTGCCTCGCTGCGATAGTCCGCAAGCGTCATGCCCTGCTGTTTCAGCATATCGGCGAACGACTTGCCGTAGCCAGCGCTTTCCTTCCGAACCCGTTCATCCACCTCCGCGGGCGTGGCGGAAATATTAAGCCGCCGGGCCTCGTTCAGGTACATCTCTTCCTGTATCATGCGCGAGAGCAGGTCTATTTTGGCCGCTTCCGAGGCGCTATCGCCGGAGATGGTTTCAAAATCCGGCCTGAGCGATGCGATTTTCTTCTTGAACTGCGGCAGGGTAATCGGAACGCCGTCTACTGTGGCGAGAGATGGTGGAGAGGTTTTCTCCGCCCTGGCGCACCCGACTGCGAGCACGACCAGGGCGGTTATAGCGACTATTTTAATGCTTCCGGCAGCCAATTTCTTCCGCTCCGGGCCCGGCTTCAACTTGCCTTACTGCGCCGGCGCCCCCGTCGGCATGGGCGCAAGGCTTACGCTTCCCAGGTTCTGGAGGTTCTGCGTAATCCTGGCCTTTGCCCGCAACTCCTTGACATAATTCTCAAAAAGGTCTTCTTTTTTCTTCTCCGCGATCTGCTCTTTCAGGACGTCCTTTATAGCTGCAAAATCGCTCTCCTGGGCGGGTTTTTTGTCGGTAACCTTCATTATGTGGTAGCCGAACTGGCTCTGGACGATTCCGCTTATCTCTCCGGGTTTGAGCTTGAACGCGGTGTCCTTAAGGGACGCGGAGCCGAACTGCGCCCAACTGACCCAGCCCAGGTCTCCGCCCTTGTTCTTCGTCTTGTCGTCGAGGGAGTATTGTTTTGCGAGGGCTGAAAATTTCTGACCCGCCTTCAGCTTCGCCAGTATGTCGGTGGCCTCCTGCTCCGTCGGGACAAGTATGTGGCTTATCCTGACCGAGCCGAGGTTTGCCTTGTTCTGCTCGAAATAGGCCTTCGCGTCCTGGTCGGTTACGTTTACCTTGTCGAGGACTTCCTTTTTCACAAACTGGCCGAGAAGAAGCGTATCCTTGAGCCTCTCCAGATCTGCGACAATCTTCGGGTCCTTGTCCATGCCCATGTCGATGGCTTTCTGGACGATAAGCTGCTTGTCTTCGATGTTTTCAAGGAATTTCTGCCTGTTCTTCGGATCCTTAAGCGCGCTCACGGCATAGGGGTTCAGCGCCGCCGCTTCCGCCTTGAAGTCGTTCGCCGTGATATTCGTTCCGTTTACCACCGCAAGCACCGGCGAGTTGTCGTTTGCCGCCCCCGGCTGTCCTCCTTTTTTCGCACATGCGGCAAGCGCAAAAACAGCCGCGCATACCGCGAGAGCTATCCTCAGTTTTTTCGACATCTTCTCTCCCATCGTTGAAGTTCCCCCACTTAAGGGGCAATGTCTCCCGATCAAAAACGGCGTGAGTCAGGCGCTCGAAGGGCAAAGACCCGCCGGTTATTTCTTGGATGACCCCTTGTCTTTTGCCGCCGGGGAGCCGGCTTCCGGAGCCGCTTCGGACGCAGAAGGCGCAGGCTCGCTCCCGGCGCCTGACAGCGCGGTATCGTTTATTTTTATGTCCGCCGATTTCTTGAGCTTTGCGAGGATGTCGTCATAGGCCTTCTTCTGCTTGTCCTGCACGAGCTTCTGCTTTATGACGTCCTTTACCTTGTCAAGGGGTCTTATGGATGCGGCCTTCCTGCCGGTGAGCTTTATTATGTGCCAGCCGAATTTTGTCTTAACCGGCTCCGAGACGTCGCCTACCTTCTTCAGCGCGAAGGCGGCCTTTTCGAAGTCCGGGTCCATCATGCCCTTGCCGAACCAGCCGAGGTTCCCGCCGCGAGATGCGCTTGGGTCCGTGGATTTCTCCTTGGCAAGTTTTTTGAACGATTCGCCCTTGTCGAGGTCCGCCTTTATGGCCTTGGCCTCCGCCTCCGTCGCCACGAGAATATGGCTCGCTTTCACCTGCTCGCCGACCTTGAACTGGTCCTTGTTTTTGTCGTAGTAGTCCTTTACCTCTTCCGGAGACACCTTTATCTTGTCCATTGCCTCCTTGCGCAGGTAGAGGGTGGAGAGCACCTGCTTCTTGAAGAGGGCCTCCTGCTTTTTCATCATATCTATCGCCTGCTTGTAGTCCGAGTCTTTCTCAAGACCGGCTTTCTTGCCAGCCTGCGAGAAGAGCATCATATCTATGAGCTTGCCGAGTATCACCTTCTTCAGCGCGGGGTTATCCTGCTGCTGGACCATACCCTGGGCCGCGCCCTGCTGCATGATCATGTCTATCGTGTCCGAGGTGACCTTCTCGCCGTTTACGGTGGCGACGGTATGGGGCTTCTTGTCCGTCTTGGCGGCAGCCTGCGCAGGTTTTTTTGCCGCAGATTGGCCGGCGCCGGAGTCGCCCGCGAAGGCGGCCTGGCAAACGAACGTCATCATGCCCGCAAGTGTTAAAGCCAGTGCGAACTTCTTCATTTAAGCTTTTCTCCTTGGGTTTTCCCGTTAATTAAATAAAGCAGGACTCCTCCCCGGAACCCTGCCGCAGTTCAAAAAACATCGCATATTTATAACACTTTATGCAAGCGCTTTCAAGCTGTTTTTTATCTCGCGAAACTGTTCATTCCAATCCCCCGGTTTCCTGATAAATACCGTATAATCCGGCACATATCGCGCCTTCCCACGGTTTTTGTTAAGAAACGCTATAAGTTTATCCGAAGAGATATTCGTGCCGGCTGTAAAGGTTATTTTTATCTCCGATGGCAGAAGCCTTACCCCGGCAGCCTTAAGGCCCCTGGCAAGGAGCTTTATCTCCATCACCTCAAGAAGTCTCTTCACAGGCCCGGAAAGCTCCCCGTAGCGGTCTTTAAGCTCATCTCTCAAATCCGCAAGCTCTTCCGTGGTTTTCGCGCCTGAAAGCCTTTTGTATATACCCAGCCTGTGGGCGGTGTCCGGGACGTAGCTCTCCGGGATAAAAGCGGAAACCTTGAGGTCGAGCGCCGGGTCTGTCTCCTCGGTTATCTCCTCGCCCTTCAGCTCGCGCACCGCCTGCTCGAGCATGTGGGTGTAAAGCTCGAAGCCGACCGCAGCTATATGTCCGGACTGCTCCGCGCCGAGGATATTTCCCGCGCCCCTTATTTCAAGGTCGTGCAGGGCGAGCTTGAAGCCCGCGCCAAGCTCGGATAGCTCCGAGAGCACCCGGAGGCGCTTTATGGCCGTCTCGTTCAAAGCGTCTTCGTCGCCCGGCACAAGGAGATACGCGTACGCCCGGCGGCTTGAGCGGCCCACCCTGCCCCGGAGCTGGTAGAGGTCCGCCAGGCCGAAGCGGTCCGCCCTGTCTATGATTATGGTATTCGCCGATGGTATGTCGAGACCGGACTCCACGATAGAAGTCGTAAGAAGGACGTCGTATTCTCCCTTGACAAACCTGCTCATCACGTCCTCGAGCGCGTCCTCTTTCATCCGCCCGTGCGCGACGCCTATGGACGCTTCCGGGACGATATTCCTGAGGACGCTCCCGACGGCGAAGATGCTGTCGATACGGTTATGCACGAAGAACACCTGTCCGCCGCGGGAGAGTTCCCGGCGTATCGCCTCCCGGATTAAGGCGTTGTCGAAGCGCGCCACCACGGTCCTTATCGGCTGGCGCTCAGGGGGCGGAGTCTCTATTATCGAGAGATCCCGTATTCCGGTTATCGAGAGGTTCAGCGTCCGGGGTATCGGCGTCGCCGTCAGGGTAAGGACGTCGATGGATTTCTTCA
>JAKAHE010000216.1 GCA_021815285.1 Nitrospirota bacterium | reverse complement strand
GGATACGGTAATCGAAAGGGTTTCATGGCCGGTATTCGACCTTGAACTGATAAAATCCGACGAGATACTCGTTGTCGTGCAAGTGAACGGAAAAGTGCGGGACCGGATAACGGTTCCGGCAGAGTCCGGGGACGAATACGTCAAACAGGCAGCGCTTTCCCAGGAAAAAGTAAGACAGTTCCTGGGCGGCAAGGAGCCTAAAAAGGTAATATACGTAAAGTCCAAACTCATCAACATAGTGGTTTAGATAATATTAATGGCGAAGAAAATAATACCCATACTTCTCCTCGTTTCCCTGACCGCCTGCGGCTATCAGCTCGCAGGCAGAGGCGCGGGCACGGGGAGCGCTTCCGGGAAATACAAGGTCTTCGTAAGGATGTTCAGGAACGACTCGTATGAGCCACTGGTCGAGAAGGACGTTACGGCGGCATTAAAAGAGGAAATCGCCATCGACGGGCGCTGGATGCTTACAGACGAAGGAGATGCGGACATACTCGTTAACGGCAAGGTAAGAAAAGTCGATCTCGAACCTCTGTCGTACGATCCGCAGGAGAGGATACTCGAATACAGGCTTATAATGCACACGGACGTAAAGGTATCGGATATAAAAACAAAAAAGGTGATATGGAAGAAAAACAATTTCACCTCGTATGCGGATTACCGCGTTACCGTGGACGTTACAAAGAGCAAGATACGCAAGGAGGAGGCGATAAAATACGCCTCCAAGCGCTTTGCGGAGGAATTTATAATAAGGGTGCTTGACAGGTTCTGATGCGAAAACTGACTCACAAGACTTTATTCGACCACCTGGAAAAAAGCGGGGCCGCCGGGCTTGCGCCGGTATATCTGTTTACAGGGGAAGAGCTTTACTTTGCGGACAGGGCGCTCGCGCTCATAACCGAGAAGACCCTTGCTGGCGCGCCAAGAGATTTTAATCTCGACGTTTTCTACGGCAAGGACTCAAAAGCGGCGGAGGTGGCGGCGCAGGCATCCACGCTCCCGATGATGGCGGATAAACGCCTTGTAATACTCAAGGAAGCCGACAAACTCCGCGACTTGTCCGCACTCAAGGAATACCTTAAATCTCCGTCTCCGGACTGCGTTTTAATCCTGCTCGCAATGGGCGCCGACCGCGCGAAAGAGCGGACGCTTTCGGATATGCTGCCGGATGGCGCGGTTTTTGCGCACTTCTGGCGGCCACGGGATTACGAGTTACCGGATATTGTCCAGAAACTCGTCAGGACATCGGGCTTTACCATAGACCGGGGCGCCGTGTCATATCTTTCCGAGACCCTCTCCGGGAACATCGCTCTGATAGAGGCGGAGCTTAACAAGGTATTCAACCTCATTGGCGAGAAACGGCACATAAAAGAAGAGGATGTCCGGGAGGCGGTGGGGGATTTCGGACTGCCGGTGGTGTTTGAACTTTCGGATGCTGCGGCGGCCGGGAACGCGTCCAAGGCCGTCGAGACGCTGGAAAAGCTGCTCCGGGACGGCGAGGAACCCTTGAAACTCCTTGCGATACTATCGGGCAACTTGCGAAAGATGGCGGCAGGCGACGAATTGCCAGCCGGCGCGGGACGCAAATCTCCCGCAAAGAAAATGTCCGACGACGAAGCTATCCGCGCTTTCGGCTGCTTGATGAAGGCGGACAGGGATCTCAAGGGTTCCCCTGTGCCGCCGAGACTTGTCATGGAAAGGCTTGTGCTGGAGCTTTCAGGGGCCTTTTAAGCCCCTTGTGCGGTCGATGATTTATGGAGCCTCTTGGAAAGGCGGGAAATCTTGCGGGAAGCGGCGTTTTTATGGATTATGCCTTTCGATGCGGCCTTCGCTATGGCAGGAACGGCCTGGGCCAGCGCTTCCTTTGCGGCTTCCGGCTCCCTGGTCACGGTTGCGTTGAACTTTTTGACAAGCGTCCTGAGCGCGGCCTTGGCCTGGCGGTTTTTCTCCCTGCGGACAATGGACTGTCTGTTTCTTTTAAGAGCTGACTTATGGTTTGCCAAATCGACCTCCAGATATTTTAAATTAGCTCCCGGTTTATCGGGCTATTGTAAAGATAGAATATTTAACACAACAGAAGTTCCAAGTCAAGGGTAATTTATGACAAGTGCAGTCCAGAAGAGCCTGAAGGCAAAGCTTTTTCTGATATTCTTCATGCTGGGCCTCTCGGTCATACTCCTGGTCGGGGTTATTTCCTACCAGTCCAAGAAGAATGCGCTCAAGCGCCAGGCAGAGAAAAGCCTTTCCATTATGGCCTCCGAACTTGCGGACAAAATAGACCGCTACTTGAACGACAAACTCGAAGATACCCGCGCACTCGCGCTGCATTACTCTCTGTACGGGCTCAAGACAACCACCAGCAGCCAGAACGCAATACTGTCCAAATATCTGAAAATATATCCATACTTCGACCATATAAGCGTAATAAACATAGAAGACATCAAAAAACCTGAAAAACCGACTTACAGCAATTCATGGTACCTCCCGGCCCTCTCCGGCAAGGTTATCTCATCGGATATGTATATCTCGCCCATAACGGACAGGCCGACAATGTCCTTCGCCGCGCCTGTCTACGACAAGGAAGGAAATATCGTAAGCGTCCTGACAACCAACCTGAAGCTTGAAAATCTATGGGAGATAATCGACGCGGTTCACAGGGAAAATATGACTTCCGGGCATAGTGGTTACGCCTTTCTCATAAATCACGACGGCATTCTCATCGGCCATCCCGACAGAAGCAAAATATTAAACAACAGCAGGCCTCCCAGGCCAGCCGACATGAATGAAATGCTCCGGGAGATGACAAGCGGGAAGTCCGGAACTGCGTACTATACTTCCAGGACGACCGGCATCAAAAAACTTGCCGGTTTCGCGCCGCTCAAGGGTTTCGGCGATTACCTTGGGCACGGCTGGTCTGTCGGGGTCAACGAAGATTATTCCGAACTCCTCGAATCGATGAACCGCCTGCTGAAGATGTATTTTCTGCTCTTCATTATTGTATCGCTGATCGCGCTTGCAGTATCCAGATACCTTGCCGAATATATTGTCCGGCCAGTCAATAACCTCCGGGAAGGCGCCTCGAAAATCGGCGCAGGGAATTTCGACCTGAGAATTCCCAGGATGCACGATG
>JAKAHE010000215.1 GCA_021815285.1 Nitrospirota bacterium | reverse complement strand
TAAATTATTAATATTCAACGCTTTTCTTGAGGTCATCCATGCGCGAAACCATCATTCTGGTAGACGACGAACAGAACACCCGTGAGGCCCTTTCGATTGCGCTTGGACGTGAGGGTTATAACATAATCCCCGCCACAAACGGCTCCGAGGGCATGAAAATCCTCGAAAAAGAAACCGTAGACCTCATAATCACCGACATGATAATGCCGGGCGTATCCGGAATGGATCTGCTCCATTTTGCGAGGGAGCGCCACCCGGATGTAATGGTTATCATGATTACCGGCCACGCCTCGGTCGAGACGGCAATAGCCGCCATGAAGGACGGCGCCTTCGATTATGTCACAAAACCCATAAAGCTCGACGAGGTTAAAATAATCATCCAGCAGGCCGCCGACAAACGGAACCTCCTCCTGGAAAACCTCCTGTTGAAGCAGGAACTCAAGGGCAAATATACCTTTGAGAACATCATAGGGGCCAGCAAGGCCATGCAGGAGATATTCTCCGTAATGGCGAGGGTTGTAAATTCCGACAGCACCGTGCTCATAACAGGCGACTCCGGCACGGGGAAGGAGCTTGTCGCCAAGGCCCTTCATTATAACGGCCCTCGGAAGGAAAAACCGTTCATCGCCATAAACTGCGCCGCCATACCGAGCGAACTGCTGGAATCGGAGCTTTTCGGCCATGTAAAAGGCTCTTTCACCGGTGCGGTCGCCAACAAGTCCGGCAAATTCGAGCAGGCCGATACCGGAACTATGTTCCTCGACGAAATAGGCTCGATGTCCATGGCCCTCCAGGGCAAACTGCTCCGGGCGCTCCAGGAAAAGGAGATAGAGCGTGTCGGCGGCGCAAAACCGTTGAAAGTGGACGTCAGGATAATATCGGCCACCAATACCGACCTCGAAAAGGCCGTAAAAAAGGGCCTGTTCAGAGACGACCTTTACTACCGCCTGAACGTCATTCAGATACACCTGCCGTCCCTCAAGGACCGGGCTGAGGACATCCCTTTGCTCGCCGCCCATTTCATTAAAAAATACAACGAAAAGCTGAAGAAGAAAATAAGAGGGCTTGCGGGTGGCGTCATGGACTACCTCGTGGCGTACGAGTGGCCAGGAAATATCCGTGAACTCGAAAACGTCATCGAGCGCGCGGTAACCCTTACAGACGGGGAATACATAATGGAAAGCGCCTTGCCGCAGTCGATACTCGGAGCTTCAGGGCAGGAGTTTTATAACGTCCCGCAGATACCGGACAAGGGAACGGACCTGGAGCGAGAGCTTGAGGGTTTCGAGGCGGCGATGATTCGTATGGCCCTGAAAAAATCCGGCGGCGTAAAATCAAAGGCCGCCGAGTTGTTGAATTTAAAGCGTACTACTCTGATAGAGAAGATGCGCAGGCTTAACATCTGACTCTTAGAAAAGAACTCCGGCCCATACCCTGTACATGCTTACAAGCAGGTAAAGGAATATCGCGCAAGCTACGTAGTTCCTGCCGCAACCCATGTCCTTTTCCATGACCGCCTCCATCTTCCATATTAATTCTGGTAATAATATAGCACATGAATATTAAAAACTTATTAACGATAAATTAAATAGTTTTAAGGAAAAAACCGTTTAAAAACAAAAAAGGCGCCAAATTCAGCGCCTTTTTAAAGTCTCTGGATTCCCGCTTTCGCTGGAATGATTGCAGGACATCTGCAAGGAATGTTGTTCTACGTCCCCATCTCCCAGGACGCGAGATACTCTTCCTGTTCCTTTGTGAGCTTGTCTATCTTTATGCCCATGGCCTCAAGCTTCAGCCTGGCAATCTCGGCGTCGATCTCTTTCGGCACGGTATAGACCGTTTTCTTCAGGGCCTTTCCATTCTTTACCATGAACTCCGCAGAGAGCGCCTGGTTGGCAAAGCTCATATCCATGACGCTCGAAGGATGGCCTTCCGCCGCCGCGAGGTTCACAAGTCTCCCCTCGCCCAGCACGTTTACCCTCCTGCCCGTGGGAAGGGTATATTCCTCGACGAACTCGCGGATAATCCGCTTTTTCTTTGACATCTCCTCCAGGGCAGGCAGGTCGAGCTCGACGTTGAAGTGCCCGGAATTTGCGACTATCGCGCCGTCTTTCATAACCTTGAAATGCTCGGCCCGTATGACGTTTATGTCCCCTGTAACGGTGCAGAAGAAATCGCCGATCTTCGCGGCCTCCGCCATGGGCATAACCTGGTAGCCGTCCATGACGGCTTCGAGCGCCTTCAGAGGGTCAATCTCCGTAACTATAACCTTGGCGCCCATTCCCTGCGCCCGCATGGCAAGCCCTCGCCCGCACCAGCCGTAACCGGCCACGACGAAGTAAGTCCCGGCGACAAGCCTGTTTGTCGCGCGGATTATGCCGTCCATAGTGCTCTGGCCTGTTCCGTAGCGGTTGTCGAAGAAGTGCTTCGTGTCCGCGTCGTTCACCGCCACGACCGGGAATTTCAGGACTTTCTTCTCCGCCATGCTTCTAAGGCGTATGACGCCGGTGGTCGTCTCTTCCGTGCCGCCGATTATATTTTTTATGAGGTCGGTGCGCTCGGAATGAATTGTGGAGACAAGGTCGGCTCCGTCGTCCATCGTCATCATCGGCCTGGCGTCGAGGACTGCATTTATATGCTTGTAATATGTCTCGTTGTCCTCTCCCTTTATGGCATAAACCGGGATTCTGTCATGCTTTACGAGAGACGCCGCGACATCGTCCTGGGTAGACAGGGGGTTGCTCGCGCAGAGCGAGACATCAGCGCCTGCGGCCTTCAGGGTCTTGTCCGGGTTCTCGCCCACGATGAGGCGCTTCCAGGGGCCGATGCCCTTGGCGAACGCCGCGATGGCCTTGAGTTCCTCGGGCTTCGTGAGGTCCGCGTAGGTGCGCTTGTCGTTGGCCACGACGAAGTCATAGGGGCGCATGCCAGGCTCGTCGTAGAGAAAGACCAGGGGCACGTCGATCATCGCGCGCATGTCCTTGAGGTTCTGGAGCTCGAAGGACTGGATGAACACCGGCGAATCGGCCTTGTCCCATCCGGCGGCCTTGAGCGCCTTGACCAGCGGCGCTTCGAGCCCCAGGCCGATGGACCGGAAGTAGGTCGGATGCTTGGTTTCGGGGTAGATGCCGATGGTGCGGCCCTTT
>JAKAHE010000038.1 GCA_021815285.1 Nitrospirota bacterium | reverse complement strand
GCCTTCGGAACCGCGCCGACGACCTGGTCCACAGCCGCTCCATTCTTAAAGAACATGAGGGTCGGTATTCCCATAATGCGATACCTGCTGGCGACATCGGGATTCTCGTCAGTGTTCAGTTTGCATACCTTCATTTTGCCCTTGTATTCCGCCGCTATCTCTTCAACAACGGGGGCCACCATCTGGCAAGGACCGCACCATACCGCCCAGAAATCAACCAGCACCAGACCGTCCGACTTGAGGACATCCTGTTCCCAACTGCCTGAAGTAACTTTTACGGAATTCTCCCCCATTGGTTCCTCTCCTGTCCTTAAGATACAGATAAAGAGAGCCGCTTCTCCTGATTGGAAAAGCGGCACTTATTTAATAGCCATTATTTTTATATCTTAATATGTTTTCTCAGTTTTGTCAACAAAAATAACCTTGATATTTCATATGCGTCAGTAAGTATATTAGGAAATAAAAAAACGGGCCCTCCGGCGAGGACCCGTTTTTTAGCATACTTAATACATACCGCCCATGCCACCCATACCACCGGGCATTCCGCCGCCATGTTCAGGCTTCTCTTCCGGCAGATCGGTTATCATAGCCTCGGTCGTCAGCATCAGTGATGCTACGGATGCCGCATTCTGAAGCGCGGTCCTTGTAACCTTGGTCGGGTCTATTATGCCAGCCTTCATCATATCGACATACTGCTCAGAACCGGCGTCAAAACCCTCGGTGGTCTTCATCTCGCGGACTTTCTGGACTATTATCGAGCCTTCGAGGCCGGCGTTGTTGACAATCTGGCGAATCGGCTCTTCGAGCGATTTTTTGATGATGTTCACACCGATGTTCTGGTCGCCGTGCAGTTTGAGGCCGTCCAGCGCCTTGACGCACCGCAGAAGCGCCACGCCGCCTCCGGGGACTATACCCTCCTCGACAGCCGCGCGGGTCGCGTGAAGGGCGTCTTCAACGCGCGCCTTCTTCTCCTTCATCTCGGTCTCGGTCGCGGCGCCGACTTTAATAACGGCAACACCGCCGACAAGCTTCGCAAGCCTTTCCTGGAGCTTCTCCCGGTCGTAATCGGAGGTGGTTTCCTCTATCTGGGTCTTTATCTGCTTTACACGGCCCTGAATCTTGTCAGCTGCGCCAACGCCCTCGATTATCGTGGTGTTGTCCTTATCAACATGGACCTTCTTGGCGCGGCCAAGGTCGGTAATCTTCACGTTCTCAAGCTTAAGACCCAGGTCTTCGGATATGACCTGGCCGCCGGTAAGGACGGCTATGTCCTCAAGCATTGCCTTTCTCCTGTCGCCATAGCCGGGAGCCTTGACGGCGCAGCAGTTAAGCGTCCCGCGGAGCTTGTTCACAACGAGGGTAGCCAGTGCCTCTCCCTCGATGTCTTCTGCGATGATCACAAACGGCCTGCCGGACTTGGCTATCTGCTCAAGTATCGGCAGAAGGTCCTTCATGGAGGAAATCTTCTTCTCGTGTATAAGGATAAGGGCGTCCTCGAGCACGACTTCCATCCGCTCGGCATCCGTAACAAAATAGGGAGAAAGGTAGCCCCTGTCGAACTGCATGCCTTCCACGACGTCGAGCGATGTGGACATGGACTTCGCTTCCTCGACGGTTATGACGCCGTCCTTGCCGACCTTGTCCATCGCTTCGGCGATAAGGTCGCCTATGGCGGGGTCGTTATTTGCGGAAATAGTGCCTACCTGGGCGACTTCTTTCTTGTCCTGGGTGGGCTTGGAGAGCTTCTTGAGCTCCTCCACGACTACCTCCACGGCCTTGTCTATGCCACGCTTCAGTTCCATGGCAGACGCGCCAGCGGTTACGTTCTTGGAGCCCTCGCGGTATATCGCCTGCGCGAGGACTGTAGCCGTGGTAGTGCCGTCTCCGGCGACGTCAGAGGTCTTTGAGGCAACCTCCCTGACCATTTGCGCGCCCATGTTCTCGAACGGATCCTTGAGCTCTACCTCTTTGGCGACGGTCACGCCGTCTTTTGTGATTGTCGGCGAACCGAACTTTTTATCGATAACGACGTTCCTGCCCTTCGGCCCAAGGGTCGCCTTAACCGCCTCGGTGAGCTGGCTTACGCCGCTTAATATCTTGGCCCTGGCCTCCTCAGAAAAAATAAGCTGTTTTGCCATCTTCCAAACCTCCTTGAATTTTTATGCCGGTCTTTTGCACGGCTTTAGGAAATAACCCCCAGGACCTCTTCCTCTTTAATAATAAGGTAGTCCTCGTTGTCGATGTTTATCTTGCTGCCGGCATATTTGTCGAAAAGGATGACGTCGCCAGTCTTTACCTCCTTGACTTCCTTTCCGACCGCCTCGACCTTGCCCCTCTGGGGTTTTTCCTTGGCCGCGTCCGGTATGTAAATACCGCCGGACGTCCTCTCGACTTCCTCCATATACTTAACGAAAACCCTGTCCCCCAACGGCTTGAAACCCATGATTCTTTCTCCTTTCTCCTGAGATTTTAAGGCATTTGCAAGCCCGAATTTTTTATTAGCACTCAATTTAAATGAGTGCTAACGGTAGAACAAAATATACCATGCTTTTTCTAAAAATCAACTAAAATTTTCATAAAAGTATAGCAGAAATTAAAAAGATGACTGGCGGAATCGGCAATCCATGGATTTGCATAAAACAGAAAGGGGAGCGAAAAGCTCCCCTTTCTGTTTATTTTCGCGCCAAACTCAGTTCTTTTTGGCGGATGTATGGTCAAGTATCAGAAGGCCCTTCAGGAGGTCCTTTGCCCTCTGGAGCTGGTAGTCGTCTTCCGTCTTAAGCTTAACAGGCTCGGGCGTGCTTTCAGGCGCCTGGTCAATCTTAGGCTCCTTCGGGGTCGGGCCGACGCCGCCCACGGAGATATCTCCCTTGTTCGCCCTGTCCTCCTCGCGCGCCTTGTCCTTCAGGGTATCGTTATTCAGATGTCCTTCGAGGTCTACTTCTCGAATACTATGCGGATAACCTGTGGCCCCGGCAACCTTGGGCTGCTTCACGATTATATCCGGAGTGATTCCGACATCCTGAATAGAGCGGTTCTTGGGCGTATAGTATTTGGCCGTTGTGAGCCTGAGGCCGGAACCGTCCGAAAGGCCGATTACCGTCTGGACGGAACCCTTGCCGAAGGTCTGGGTTCCCATTATCACGGCCCGTCCCCAGTCCTGGAGGCATCCGGACACTATCTCGGATGCGGATGCTGAACCTCCGTTGACCAGCACGACCATCGGGATATGGGTCATCGGGCTGGACTGGTTCGTGAAGAACTCGTCTTTCTCGCCGTTTCTGCCCTTTATGTAGACTACAAGCTTTCCGGATGGCAGGAACTCGCCCGCCACGTTGACGGCCATGTTGAGCAGGCCGCCCGGGTCGTTGCGCAGGTCTACGATAATCGCCTTCACATTTTTATCCTTGAAGGTCTTAAGGGCCTTCTCGAGGTCCGCGTCTGTCTTTTCCTGGAACTGGCTTATGCGGACGTAGCCTATTTCGTTGTCGAGTATCTTGGACTTTACGCTCTTGATGGTGATAATAGCACGGGTAAGGGTAAAGTCCTTCGGCTTGGTAAACCCGTCGCGCATTACGCTTATTGTCACATTGGTGCCCTTCGGCCCCCTCATCTTGTCAACGGCCTGGGTAAGGGTCATGTCGCTCGTGGGAGCGCCGTCGATTTTTATTATTTTGTCGCCGGCCTTGATGCCCGCCTTGTCAGCCGGGGTATCCTCTATCGGGGCGATGACTGTGAGCGTTCTGTCTTTTACGCCTATCTGTATCCCGAGGCCTCCGAACTCGCCCTTTGTATCGACCTGCATGTCCTTGTATTCCTTCGGCGTCATAAAGGAACTGTGCGGGTCGAGATCTGCCACCATGCCCTTTATGGCTCCGTAAACAAGGTCCTTGGTGTTGACCGGCTTGACATAGTCCTTCTGGATGATGGAAAGGACTTCGGTAAAAGTCTTGAGATTATCGTAAGTTCCGTTCGCGGCCTGGCTGTACCGCACCATGCCCGTGCCGATAATCATGCCAAGGACAAATACCAGGGCTATAATCAGCGGAGCAATCTTCTTCTTGCTGGTAAAACTCATTTTGGGTGAAACCTCCTGTAATTTGGATACTCAACCGGCTATGCGTTCAGTATTTCAAAATTATACTACATGATTATTACTAAGAAAAGCTTTTTTTATTTTCTTTTCAGCCACAGAAGCGGGTCTATAGCCTCCGCGCCCTTCCGGACCTCGAAATAAAGGGACGACCCGCCTGGCCCCGCGCTCCCAAGCACGGCAATCGGCTGCCCCTTGCTCACCTTCTGGCCGATTTTCACCTTGAGGTTAGCAAGATGGGCGTATACGGAATAATATCCTCCCCCGTGCCGCAGGATTGCGATCAGCCCAAGCCCTTTAAAAAAGTTAGCAAAGGCCACCTGCCCGGCCTCCACGGCCCGCACAACGCTTCCGGCAGGGGCCGCTATCTCTATTCCTTTCTTGTATATATAGGTGTTATAAACAGGGTTCTTCTGCCTCCCGAAAAAACTCACCACCTTCCCGACCACAGGCCAGTTCAGGCCGTTTCTCAGGGCGGGCATATTCTTCGGAAGCGCCGGCAGGTTTCGTGATTTCGCCTGGGCCTCCAGCCTGCGGATAAGCTCCTTCATGCGACGGCTTTGCTCCTCAAGATTGCGAGCCATCGCTTCATAAGAACTCTTCTGCTTCTGTATGCTCGCCAGAAGTTCTTTCTTCCGCGTCTCCTCCGCCTGCACCTTTACAGCCTCTGCGTCCCTTACGCTCTTTATCTTATTGAATTTTGTTTTCTGGGTATTGAGCCTCCTGTTATATTTTGCCAGTTCGTCGATGCTTTCCATGTAGCCCTGCATCATGTTCTGGTCGCGCTCCGATATTGCCTCGAGATATTTATACCTGCGGAGAATCGAGCCGTAGTCGCCTGAGAACAGCATTATCCATTCGCTCCCGGCCCGACCGGTCTTGTACATCTCCCGAAGCCTTGCCGCAAGGTCTTTTGCCCTTGCCTGGACGTTTTCCTGATAGCCCGACATCTGCGACTGCGTAACACTCATCTCCCGGCTCACAGTTCCAAGCTTGACTTCGAGCTTCTTTACCTCCATCTTCTTGGTCTGAAGGTTCCGGTTTATTTTATCCAGGTCCGTCAGGACGTGCTTTTCTTTCCTGGCCGATTCCCGGACCTTCTTCTTTACGCCTCTCAGCTTTTCCTGTATCTGTTTCAGTTCTTCCGGGGTTGGAGCTTTCTGGTAGGCGGGAACGGGGATGGCCGCAAAGATGAGAAAACCTGCAAGAAAAGCGGTGATAATTTTACGGAACATAACGGGATTTTATCAGGGATAGACTTGCAGGGCAAGAGGGAAAGATGATTTTTGTCATACCGCGGCCTGGCATTCGGTGATATAGTCAAGAAAAAATCGGATTAAAGTAAAGTCTCCGGATTCCCGCTTTCGCGGGAATGACGAAAGGGAGTCCAAGTCATGAAGAAGGCGCTTGCGATACGCCATGTGCATTTCGAGGACTGCGGCACGCTCGGAGACGTTCTGCGGGAACGCGGGTTTGAAATAGAATACGCAGAGGCGGGTATTGCCGGTTTAAGGGACACCGACGCCCTCGCTCCGGACCTGCTCATCGGCCTCGGCGGGCCGATAAGCGTCTACGAATCCGATTTGTATCCCTTCATAAGCGACGAGCTTGAGTTGTTCCGGAGGCGCATCGCCGCAAAAAAACCTGTCATCGGCATATGCCTCGGAGCGCAGATGCTGGCACATGCGCTCGGAGCGAAAGTCTATCCGGGAAAGGCCAAGGAGATAGGCTGGAAGCCTCTGGAGCTTACCGAGGCGGGCATGAACTCGCCCGTCTCGCATCTCGCCGCGTCTAATACGTCAATGCTCCACTGGCACGGAGACACATTCGACCTGCCTGATGGCGCAACGCTGCTGGCCTCGACGGACATTACCAAAAACCAGATTTACAGTTATGGAGATTTCCTGCTCGCGTTACAGTGCCACCCGGAGCTGAAGCGGGGAAATATCGAGTCCTGGCTAATCGGCCACGCAAGCGAGATTGCGACGTCGAAGGTTACTACGGTCGGGGCAATAAGGAACGATACGGAAAAATTCGGCGACGCCCTTCAGGCGGCGGGCCGGAAGTGCTTTGAGAAATGGCTGGAAGGCGTCGGGCTGTAGGGCTCGCGCGCTTGATAAGCGTCTGTATCGGGTTCATTCACGGTTGACTCATTCGGGAATTTTTAAGCTCGCCCGATACGGCCCTTCAAATAACTTAAAAACGCGCTGACGTTCTCCTCAATACCCGCCCGGCAATCTATGACCAGTTCCGGACTTTGCGGCTCTTCATATGGCACGTTTATCCCCGGCACTGGCCAGCCGGACTGCGCTTTCTTGTATATGTCCACGGGCGCAAGTCCGTCGTATCTACCCTTCTCGCGCTCGATGCAGGTCTCGATGGGGCACCTGACGTAAATCTCGTGGAACTCCGGGATAAGCTCACGCGCCTTGTCCCGCCAGCGCCGCAAGTGAGCGGTCGCGTCGATTATAACGTCCTTCCCCTCGCGCGTTAATACCTTCGCCGCCCATACAAGCACCATGTACAAAAGCTCGCGCTCCTCGTCCGAATATGTCGGATTCGGAGTCACGAGCTTTCGCATTTCGTCCATCTGGAGAAGAACGATTTCCGGAAAGGCCTTCTTTGCGGCCACGGCAAGCATGCTCTTGCCGGAGCCCGGCAGGCCCGTAAGCCAGAACGCGCGGCCAGGCATTATTTTTTCTTGTGGCCTGCCGGCGCGGCCTTCGCCGCAGCCTCTATCGCTTCACGCTTCCGCGCCTTCATAGCCTTTTCTTTCCTGTGCCTTCTCCTGTTTATCTCCCTGTCTCTCTCGCGCATAATGTGCCTCCTTTGGGTTGCTACAATCTTTTCCCTTTATATCCCCTCGGCGTAACAATATAATTCAGGAATGAAAAGCTCTTCGAGTTCCCGATAATGACTATTGTGGTCATGTCTATCTCTTCCACGGGAATTTTCCTTAAAGATGTAACCGTAATCCGCTCCCCATCCCGCGCGGAGTCCTTGACGACACCGGCGGGGGTATCCGCATCCCTGTATCGCCGGATTATTTCCAGGGCCTTTGCAAGGTTATCCGGTCTGCCCTTGCTGCGCGGGTTATATAGCGCGATTACAAAATCACCTTCCGCCGCCAGAGACAGCCTTTTCTCTATAAGCTCCCAGGGCGTGAGCAGGTCTGAGAGGGAAATCACGGCGAAATCGTGCATTAACGGCGCCCCAAGCGAGGCAGCCGCTGAACATACCGCCGGCACGCCGGGGATTATTTCGAGGTCGAAGGGAAGCGGATTATCCGCTTCCTCCTTAATCAGTTCCAGAACAAGCCCCGCCATGCCGTATATGCCGGAGTCGCCGCTTGATATGAGCGCGACGGAACGCCCCTGCGCCGCAATGCGAATCGCCTCCCGGCAGCGTTCCACCTCGGTCGTCATGCCCGTTGAGACTATATCCTTATCCTTCAGGAGCGGCTCGACAAGCCGGATATACGTCGAGTATCCGACAATCGTATCTGCCTTCTTGATGGCATCACTCGCGCGGATAGTCATGTCGCGCATGGACCCAGGCCCGATGCCTACTACGCTAAGCGCGCCTCTGCCACCGCTATCGTCGCGTTTTTCGATTTTTTCTTCGGCGCAAGGAGCGCATCCGTCCCCGCCGAGACCAGAGCCGCCGGCTCGCATACTCCATAAACTCCCATGTTCCTGAAAACCTTCTCCGACGGCCCGGAAGGCGTGTCAGCCAAAAGAAGCCGCCGTTTCGAGATGTATTCTACCATCACTCCCGCCTTGTGAGCAAACTCCGTTATTCCGGCCTCGCTTTTTTTATCGGATATAGTCGCAAGATTCCGCACTGAAAGCGGCGACAGGCCATGCTCCCGGAACACCCTCGCGGCAAGATTCCCTATCTCTCTGGCGGTCGTTCCCCTGTTGCACCCGATGCCGACAACAAGCACCTTCGGCCTGAGAACTGCGACAGGCGCAAGACGCGCTTTTATTTCCTCCGGCAGTATAAACGGAGAGATTATCATTGCGGCGTCCCGCTTCGCATTTATTACCGCATCTAGCGAACCATACAGTCTGATGCCTCGCAAACCATCCAACCTGGGTGATATTGCGGCATTATATGACCATGCAGCGACTTTCCCGCCGTTTACGACTGCCGCCGTGACCCTTTTCGCAACGTCATAATCCTCGACGGCAGAGCCAATCCTCTGCGCGAGCGTATCGACCGCCAGCGTGCCCTGTACGTCCGAGGCGGTGGTGATTACGGCCTGCCCGCCGGTTATTCCTGCCATGGTCTGCGCCAGGGCGTTCGCGCCTCCGATATGACCTGATAAGAGGCTTATGACGAACCTGCCTTCTTCGTCCATTACAACTACAGCAGGGTCCGTCAGCTTGTCCCGGACAAGCGGCGCAATCGTGCGAACCACAATCCCCGCCGCCATTATACAGGCGATGGATTTGTATTTTTCGAATATCTTCTCAATGTCCGCCGCGAGGTCGTCCGAAAGCGAATGCGCGTCCTCTCCCGGCTTTAAAAACTTCTTCGGCAGATAAATGTCCGCGCCGCCGGGATACACATCCCGGACTTTTCTCGCCAGTTCAGCCCCCCCTCGCGTTATGGCAATAACGGCGAGAGTATTCACTTTCTATACTCATGCTTAAAATCTTTGTCGTAGAGCTTCGAATATTTCTCTATGGCCCCTCTGTCCAGCGCCTTGCCGACGAGTATCAGGGCTGTTTTATTTATCTTTGCCTGCTTGACTTTCTCTGCAATATCGGAGAGCGTCCCCCGGATGATTTTCTCTTCCGGCCAGGAGGCCTTATACACCACAGCCGCAGGCGTGTCCTCCGTATAACCATCAAGGAGTTCATTAACTACCCGTTCTATTTCGCCTACGGAAAGGAATATCGCCATCGTCGCCTTGTGCCTTGAGAGCGAAGCGATAGACTCTCCCTCCGGCACGTCCGTGCGTCCGGAAATCCGTGTAAAAATAACGGTCTGGCTCACCTCCGGCAGGGTAAGCTCGCATTTAAGGGCAGCAGCAGCAGCAAACACGGACGACACGCCCGGCACGATTTCGTATTCGATGCCCGCCTTGTCCAGCTCCGCCATCTGCTCCGCTATCGCGCCGTAGAGGCTCGGCTCTCCTGTGTGCATGCGCGCGATGGTCTTCCCATGCGTTGCATAACTCTTTATTAAATCAATTATTTCCGCAAGCTCCATCCTCGCGCTGTCGTGGATGGCCGCGCCGGGCTTTGCAAATTTTAAAACCTCGGGGTTCACCAGAGACCCGGCATATATCACGAGGTCAGCCGTGGCAAGGATTTTCCCGGCCTTTATCGTCATAAGATCCGGGTCTCCCGGCCCCGCGCCTATAAAAAAAACCTGCGGCATTTCAGATAGTTATCTCCAGTAACACGGCATGAATCACTTCTTTATTATCACCAGCGAGAAGTAATCCACATCCTCGGCCCGTACGTTCTCCAGTCCGCGTATAACCTGCTCGCGGCCCGTCCCCGCCCGGCGGATATACACGGCTTTTCCGTCCAGGCCCTCTTCTTTCAGCATGTTTTTAAGCCCGTCGAAATTACGGTTAACCTTCATCAGGACTACCGTGTCGAAATCCGCGATGGCTTTTTTTACCTCTTCCATATCCCTGCCCGGCGGCATTACGACAAGCCTTTCCTGCCCCAGGGCGAGGTCAATTCCCGCCTTTGCCGCCGCGAGGTTTATGGAGGATATGCCCGGAACGGTCTCGCTTATTAAATCCGGGACAATTACCTTAATTCTTTCAAGTATATATGAATACGTGCTGTAGAGGGACGGATCCCCGATGGTCAGGAATGCGACGTCCAGCCCCGCCAGAAGCTCGTCCACGGCGGCCTTTGCGGCCTCCATCCACGCGCTCTCGAGGACGTCTTTTTTCATGCTCATCGGAAAGAGCGGCGTTATGACCTTCTGCCTTGAAAAATCAATATGTTCGCGGACTACGGATAGCGCGAGGCTCTCGGAGTCCCCGCCGGGTTTCGGGGCGATTATAACCGGGACGGACTTTATGATGGAGGCGGCCTTTAACGTAAGCAGCCCCGGATCTCCCGGTCCCACGCCTATTCCATAGAGTCTTCCAGCCATAGTCCTCCGGGTTATGTCGGCGTCCCCTTCTCGACTTCTTCCTCGGAGCCGACAACCTGGCCGATATATCCCCGCGCGACCTTGATCTTTACGTTCTCCGAGATAATCAGGACGACTGCATCCGCCGTAAGGGAATATATTGTCCCGTATATCCCGCCGCTCGTTATAACGCGGTCTCCCTTCTTCAGGGCGTCGAGCATCGCCTTGTGCTCCTTGGCCTTTTTGGACTGTGGCCGGATGAGCAGGAAATAGAATATGGCGAAGATAATTATGAGCGGAAGGATAGACTGAAACATGCTCGGCCCCGCTCCAGTAGCAGCCGCGCCGCCGCCCGCCGGCGCGCCCATCGCATATGCAACAGCAGTAAGAATCATTGCTCAACCTCCTGTTTTTGGTAAAATTCACGTCTGAAATCCGTTAATCTGTCTTCGCGTATTGCGTTTCGTATGTCATCCATCAGCGTCAGGTAGTAGTGCAGGTTGTGGATGGTGTTGAGTCTCATCCCGAGAATCTCCCCGGCGGCGTACAGATGCCTGAGATACGCCCGCGAGAAGTTCCTGCACGCGTAGCAGGAACACTCCTGGTCTACCGGAGCCTCATCCTCGGAGAACTTCGCGTTCTTTATATTCATTTTACCAGAGCTCGTAAAAAGCGTTCCCGTCCGGGCGTTTCTTGTCGGCATTACACAGTCGAACATGTCGATGCCCAGGCAGGCGCACTCAAGCAGGTCTTCCGGCGTCCCGACGCCCATGAGATAACGCGGCCTGTCCTCCGGCATGGCCTCCGCCGTATAGCCCGCCACCTCATACATAAGCGGCTTCGTCTCTCCCACGGAAAGTCCGCCTATGGCGTATCCGTCGAAACCGATATCCACCGTCCTTCTCGCGCTTTCCAGGCGAAGCTCCCTGTGCATACCGCCCTGTATTATGCCGAAGAGCGCCTGGTCGTCCCTTTTCTTTGAGTCCCTGCACCGTTTCGCCCACCTCAGCGTCCTGTCTGTCGATTCCTTCACGTAATCGAACGTGCTTGGGTATGGGGGGCACTCGTCGAAGCACATTATAATGTCCGCCCCCAGGGCCTCCTGTATCCCGGTCGCGCCCTCAGGCGTCAGGAAGTGATAAGAGCCGTCCAGGTGCGACTGGAACCTTACCCCCTCTTCCGTAATCTTCCTGAGCTGGCTATGGGAGAAGACCTGGTATCCGCCGCTGTCCGTGAGTATCGGCCTGTCCCAGGACATGAAGCGGTGAAGCCCGCCCAGTCTCGCTATAAGCTCGTGCCCCGGCCTCAAATACAGGTGATAGGTATTCGAGAGTATTATCTCCGCGCCTCGCCCGCCGCCAGTCGACTGGCCGCCGGTAGACCGGCTTCGGGCAGGGCCGATTGACCGTTCTGCCGCGCCCCCCAGATTCTTGAGGTCCTCCGGGGACATGGTCTTTACCGTCGCCTGGGTCCCCACGGGCATGAAGACCGGGGTCTGCACCTCCCCGTGCGGCGTTACGAGCCTCCCGAGCCTTGCGCGCGTGCCTGAATCTTTTTTAAGGACCGAAAAGCCGAAAGCCATATCGGAGGATTATAGCGGTCGCGGCTTTTTTGTCAAACAAAATATGGAAAATTATCGTTTATCTGATATAATTCGCACATGTATTACGAAGACATATTCACGGCTCTCCAGGAACACAAGGTAAAATACCTGGTCGTCGGAGGTGTGGCGATGGGACTGCACGGCATACCGAGAATGACAGCCGACCTCGACATAATGCTCGACCTTGCCCCCGCCAACATCAAAAAATTTATAACCGCGACAGGCAAGTTAGGGTACGTTCCAAGGCCGCCGCTTACGTTCAAGGATTTTATAGACCCCGGCAAAAGAAAATCCTGGACGGGCGAGAAAAATATGGTGATGTTTACCCTGGTTAACCCAAAAATCCCTTACCAGGAAATAGACGTGTTCGCTGACAACCCGGTGGATTTTCAAGAATTGTATGCAGGGAAAAAGATAGCGCAATTCGGGAATATAGAAATCCCGGTCGCCTCGATGGACGGGCTTATCGCATTAAAGGAAAACACGGGGCGTAAGCAGGATAGAACCGACGTTTCGATTCTTAAGAGACTCAGGAAAAATGGACAAAAAGAAAAATAAAAAACCCGGCGGATATTCCTACAGCGTAACCATGGCCGATATAAAGAAATTCCGCGCGATGCCTGTCGAGCTTCGGCTCCAGTGGCTGGAAGAGGCGAACAGGTTCCTTTACTTTGCGATGGACGAGAATGCGAAAAAGATACGGGAAAAATTGCGTAAAGGAGAGATTTAAAGCCCCGCGCATAACGGGGCTTTTCAGTTTCAATGGTATGAGCGGTCGCAGAAGCCTACGGACAGAGGTATTGTGTAAAATGGCGGCGTCCTTGTCGTCGTCTCCCTGCCAGTAAGGTCTTCGACCTTGCAGGTCGGGCATTTATTCTGCGCCATTTCAAGCGCCTCGACAGAACTTCTCGCCTTTATCGCCTCTACCCTGCATGAGTTGTCCGCCTTGTCGCGGAACCCTATCTGATACCTGTGCAGCACGCTTGAAGAATGCATTTCAGGCATCGCGCCCTGAATGACCGGGGTCTTGAAAGTCCCGGTAGCCGGGTTTTCGCATGCCCCGCCGCCGTATGCGGCAAGCGGCAAGATCATGAACACCGAAGCCGCAAACAGTAATGTCAGCATCACCCTCATTTTACACCTCCACTTATACTAATTATAGTAATTGTTATTTATTATACACCGAGAGGGCAAATCTCGCCATGCGGCTTGGCATAACGCTTAACCGAGCATCGGTTTTATACGTAAAACAGGATATAGCACGACTTCGCCTATTCCGCTTAACTTATTGATTAATAAAGCTTAATTAACGATAATTAATTGGATTTCCGGGGCTTATCCGGGTTATGTTTGTGCAGTTTTCGCATGCATGAACAACGGAGGAAAGATATGGCCCC
>JAKAHE010000037.1 GCA_021815285.1 Nitrospirota bacterium | reverse complement strand
GTGGACAAGTTCGAGTACAAGCGCGGCTACAAGTTTTCGACGTATGCGACGTGGTGGATACGCCAGGCGATCACGCGCGCGATAGCCGACCAGGCGCGCACCATACGCATACCGGTGCACATGATTGAGACGATAAACAAGCTTATCCGGACTTCGCGTCATCTTGTGCAGGAGCTCGGACGCGAGCCGTCGCCGGAGGAAATAGCGAACGAGATGGGCCTTCCGCTCGAGAAGGTGCGCAAGGTGCTGAAGATTGCAAAGGAGCCTATCTCCCTTGAGACGCCCATCGGCGAGGAAGAGGACTCTCATCTGGGGGATTTTATCGAGGACAAGCGCTCGCCCTCGCCGCTTGAGTCCGCGATAAACTACGACCTCTCCGAGCAGGTGCGCCGTGTGCTCCAGACGCTTACGCCGAGGGAGGAGAAGGTGCTGAGGCGTCGCTTCGGCATCGGCGAGGCCGCAGACCATACCCTCGAGGAGGTCGGGCAGGAGTTCGACGTAACGAGGGAGCGCATCCGCCAGATTGAGGCCAAGGCCCTCAGGAAGCTTCGCCACCCGTCCAGAAGCAAGAGGCTTAAAAGCTTCGCGGAAGGCGGGGCTTAAAAATCGAAATCACAGGAGGCAATTTCTTTTGGCTGACGTAATACCTTTTCGAGGACTGAGATACAGCGAGTCGTCCAGACTTTCCAGGCTTGTTGCGCCGCCTTACGATATAATATCGCCGCAGTACAGGCATGAGCTGTACGCCCGCGACCCGCATAATGTCGTCCGGATAGATTTCGGGATGCCGGAAGATGGCGACTCGGAAGGCAATAACCAGTACACGCGCGCGGCAAAAAATCTCAGAAGGTGGATTGGGGACGGGGTCTTAAGGCGCGAGGGAAAGCCAGCGCTATATCTCTACGAAATTGAATATGATACCCCGCAGGGCGAGAAAAAATCCATGCGCGGCTTCATATGCCTGCTCAGGCTCGAAGAGTGGGACAAGGGCATAGTCCTTCCGCACGAAGGGACGCTTAAGGGCCCAAAGGCCGACCGGTTCGAGCTTCTGAAGGCCGCATCCGCATCCGCGAGCCAGGTCTTTGCGCTATATTCCGACCCGGAGAAAAAAATCGCAAGCGCGCTTGAAAAGGCCGCGCAAGCGAGCCATACCCCTGAAACAACAGACGACGACGGCTCAATACACAGGCTGCGTGCCGTGACGGACGCGGAGGTCATAGACTCTGTGCGAAGGGCCATGGCGGACAAGAAAATATTCATAGCCGACGGGCACCACCGCTACGAGACCGCGCTCGCATACCGCGACTACAGAAGGGCCGAGACGGGGACATGGACGGGCAACGAGGGCTTTAACTTTTTCCCGGTGTTCCTTTCAAACATGGACGAAGACGGCCTTACAATACTCCCCACGCACAGGCTGATTCTCAACGCGGGAAACCTGACGCTGGACGACGTGCTTGAGCGCTCCTCGCGCTATTTCAGGGTAAAGAGATTCCCTTTCCTGCCGGAAAACGAGGACGAGGCGCGCGCAGAATTCCTGCGCTCCCTTGCTGAAGCAGGTGATGATTCCCATGGGGCCGGTCGGCCGGCTTTCGGTTTCTGCTGGGGCAGCGCCCCGTGCTATTATCTCCTTACATTGAAAGACATGGATGCCGTATCAAGACTGCACGGGCATCGCCACTCCGAAACCTATTGCAATCTCGACGTCACAATCCTGCATTCGCTGATTGTGGAGAACGTGCTTGGAATAGACACGGAAAAGATTTCGTCATCCCAGCCGGTGCAGTTCGAAAAAGACAGCGACAGGGCGATTGACCGTGTTTCTTCCGGAGAGTTTGCGATGTGTTTTCTGCTGAACCCGACAAAAGTCAAAGAGGTGAAGGAGGTCGCCCTTGCAAGGGAGATAATGCCCCAGAAATCGACGTATTTTTATCCGAAGCTTTTGACGGGCCTGGTTATAGCGGACTTGAACCAAATATAAAGGCCATTGAAACGAGCGGACATTGGATGAGTGAGCCTGGAAATTCTTGGCGAAGCGAACGGCCATGCGGCAAACCTGTCCGAGGCTTAAGGCCGAGTTTTTTACCGCATAGAGAGCAAGCCTTGGAATTTCCCGAACGAATCCGCAGGCAGCGAGTTCAATGGCTAAGTTAGGTATTTAATATGCCCCGGCAATTTATACCCGTCGGCGAAATTCTGAAGGATGTCCTCAAGGCGCGCGGCTTGGGAAGCGGAGATATGTTTCTCCAAATCCAACGTAACTGGGCATCCGCGGTAGGGGAAAAAATTGCGCAGCGCGCCTGGCCGCATATGCTCAGAAGCGGCAGGCTTACCATTACCGTTGACAGTCCGGCCTGGATGTCCGAGCTTTCCATGCTGTCCCCCCGGATTATCGAAAAAATCAATTCCAGGCTTAAGGGCCGGTCGGCAGGCGGCGCCGTAAACGAGCTGAAATTCCGCCTGGGCAGTCGCACGTCGTCTGAGAAAACTGCCAGAGCGACTTCCGGGGAAAACACGCCTTTCGTAAAAAAACGTGCGCTTACCCCTGGCGAAAAGGCCGCCGTCGAGTCCGCCTCGGCGAATATTCCGGACGGCGAGCTTCGGCTCCGGGCTGGAAGGATGCTGTCCAATTCATGCAGGAGGGTCCGGTAATTGGCCTGCGACTGCAAAAACTGCATCGTGAGGAGCCTGACTATTTTCTCTGACCTCGGCATGGGCGAGTTGGAGAAGGTCGGCTCCCTTATATACCTCAAGACCTTCCGCCGGAAGAAGGTCATATTCCTCGAGGACACGCCGAGCCCGACGGTATACGTTATACGCTCAGGCACCGTCAAGTGCTATAAATCCCTGCCGGACGGACGCGAGCTTATAATCAGCATCCTGGCCGCCGGAGACATGCTGGGGTTTGACTCTCTCTACGAAGACCACTACTCAAACACCGCCGAGGCCATACAGGACACGGAGCTCTGCTGCATACGCAAAAAAGACCTGGTGAGCCTGCTCCAGAAAAGCCCCGAAGTCGGCGTACGGTTCATCAAGAAAATGAACAAGGAACTTCAGAACGCGCAGGAGCGCATACGAGACCTCGGCCTGAAGGACGCGCGAGAGCGCGTGGCGACGCTCCTGATGACGCTATTCATCTCGCGCGGAGAGGGGCGCGGGCCGAAGTTCACGCTCTCGCGGCAGGAGATATCGGAGATGGCCGGAGTAGCGCAAGAGACGGTTATAAGGATACTTTCCGAGTTCAAATCCGACGGATTCATCGCCTCGGAAGGCAAGAATATAGTGGTTTTGAAGCCGGAAGAGCTTAAAAAGACGGCGGGGATTTTCGAGATATGAGAAATTTGCAAGGCTGCCGGATATATACGATTGTTCTTGCGGCCATGACGGCCTTTTTGTTTGAGGCGTCGGCCTTTGCCCAGGCCCAGAAAACCTCTCTGGACGACGGAGACGCGCGGTATCACAAGGGCCTTGCTCTTATAAAAAAGGCCGATTATGCAGGCGCTCTCCACGATCTGTCGATTGCGGCAAGGCTGAAAAAGGGAGACGACAAGTCCGAGGCGCGGATATACGACGCCGAGGGGATAGCCTATTACAGACAGGACCTGAACATCGAAGCGCAGGGGGAGTTCGGCAAGGCCCTTTCCATAGACCCGGGCGATATAGATGCGCTGTATTATATAGGGCTTATAAATTACAAGGTAAACGGCTACATGGCCGCCTCCAGGTTTTTCGACAAGGTCATCGCCGCGGGGAAAAACAACCCGAAAATCAAAGATAAATTTTTCGGGAAATTCTTCGCCATGGGCATGAATTTCCAGAGCAAGGGCAAATCAAGCTCGGCGGCGGAGATGTTCGGAGAGGCGCTTGGCCTGAAGCCGGAGGACCCTGAGACGCATTACTATCGCGGACAGGATTTCATGGCGCTTGAGCGTTACGTCGATGCGGTCTCGGAGTTCAAAAAGGCGCTTGCTCTAAAGCCTGGTTCGGCTAAGACAAAGGCACAGCTTGAGGCGTCCGAGAAACTGGCCGCAGAAAAAACCGTAAAAAAGGCCGGCACCGCATTAGAGACAGGGCAATACTACAAAGCGCTTGAGCTGTTCCGGCAGGCGGCATCTTATGACCCGTCAAACTCGGATGCGAAAAAGGGGATGGCGAAGAGTTCCGCGCTGCTTGACGGCGCGACTCAAAAAGAAGCATCGGAGGTAAAGGCGCTGATTGGTAAGGGAGATTTTGCCGGGGCGAAGGATGCGCTGGCGGCGTTAAGGAAACTGAACCCGGAGTCGGACGAGGCAGAATCATTATCGGCGGAACTTGCCGTGAAATCATCTCAGGAAATCGAGGATCTGTTCTCGGAGGCGAAAAAGGCCGAAAGCGCGGAGGCCCTTTCAAGCGCGGAGGAATTTTATTTCAGGATACTTCTGATAGAACCTTCGAACAAGAAGGCGGCTCGGAAAGAGCAGCTCATGCGCGAAAAGATAAGCGGCGAGTGGAAGAAGGAGAATGCGGCTGAGGCGGAAGGGAACCTCGCGCTGGCTGAGAAACGCCTCGAAAAACTTGCTGTCTATACGCCGGGCGACCCGGTGGTAAAAGCCAGGATGAAAAAAATCATGGCCGGAATCCGAAAACAGAAAGATGCGGCCCCGGTCAGCGAAAAAGAAAAGCCATAAGCGGCGGCTGAAGACCAGGATGAACGAAACTGTGCCGCTTATGGCGCCGTGGACGGTTATCTTCTAATTTCAATACTCTTCCGGCAAAGCCCTCCCTCGGAAACACCGATAAATATATCCAGTATAAAGCAACATGATCGGCACGCCTATGGCCACGACTATAAGCATGACGGTAAGCGTGAACTGGGAGTTGGAAGAGTTCATGACCGTCAGGCTGTAGGACGGGCCAAGCGTGGAAGGCACGAGATTCGGGAAAAGACCCGTAGCGGCCACGCCGATAACTGACGCAAGCGCAAGCGACGACGATACGAACGCCTTCCCCGCGGAACCGCGTTTCAGGTAAAGTTTTACCCCGATTATTGCCGCCGCAAAGACTACAACCAATGCCCAGGGGAGCGGGCTTTCGAGATAACGCGTGAACAGACCGCCCGCGAAGACGACGGTCAGCGCCGTAGTCGCCAGGTACAGAATCACAAATGCCATCCATCCTCCGCCAGCCCACTTCATAGCCTTTTCCTTAAGCTCTCCGTCGGTTTTAAGCGAGAGATATATCGCGCCGTGCATTACGAATGCGGAAAGAGACAGAACTCCGACGAGAACGGAGTATGGGTTAAGTAGCGTAAAAAACGTCCCGGCATACTCCTTGCCCGCGTCCACGGGCACGCCGCGCAGTATGTTCCCGAAGGCCACACCAAGAAGCACTGCCGGGAGCAGGCTGCCTATGAATATCCCGGCTCCCCATGCCCTTCGCCAGCCTGCGCTCTCCACCTTGCCCCAGAATTCCACCGATACAGCGCGCAGAATCAGCGCGGCGAGAAGCAGCATCAACGCAAGGTAGAAACCCGAAAATACCGTCGCATATACCTCCGGAAACGCCGCGAATATCGCGCCGCCGCCGGTTAAGAGCCAGACCTCGTTGCCGTCCCAGAACGGTCCGATGGCGCCGACCATCGCTTTGCGTTCTGCGTCGTCTTTTGCAAAAACGCTCAATATGCCGACGCCGAGGTCGAATCCGTCAAGCACGGCATAGCCTATGAACAGCACGGCGAGCAGGAGGAACCATATTGTCTGAAGCGTAAACATGAATTGCCCCCTTTCTATGCCGCGCGCGCGGGGGATGGGGTTTCAAGAGCTATGGCGGCGGGTGCGGACTCCATGCCCTTTTCCGCCTCGCGCCTGACAAGATATATCCATGCCCATAATAGTCCGGCATAAATCGTACAGAGGAGGATTATCGAGAAAAGCACGTCTCCAGCCGGTACCACCGGCGAAAACGCCTGGTCTGTCCTCATAAGCCCCTGCACAATCCAGGGCTGACGCCCCACTTCAGCCGAGACCCATCCGAGCTCGTTTGCGATAATGGGCACGGGCATGGAATACAGTGCGAAGTTCAGGAAGCGTCGGCTGTCGTACAACCTGCCGCGAGCGAGAAGATACAGCCCCGCGAGCGTAAGGATTATCATGTACATCCCGAGGAACACCATCCCCCTGAATGTCAGGAATGTCGCCGTAACCGGCGGCCAGTCGGTCTTCGGCACGCAGTCGAGTCCCTTGACCACGGCATTGAAATTTCCGAATGCGAGGTAGCTCAGGAGATTTGGTATCTGGATGCTTGCCTTTATATTGCCGTCCCTGCCCGGTATGCCGAAGATACATAGCGGCGCGCCTTTCGTAGTTTTATAAAGCGCTTCGAAGGCCGCAAGCTTTACCGGCTGCGTGCGGACGACCTGGAGCATGTGTATATGGCCGGCAATCGGCTGAACGAGGGAGAAGAACGCCGCCGCGACAAGGGAAATGACGAGAGACTTTTTTGCGAGCTGGACGCTCTTGCCCTTCTTGAGAAGCCATGCGCTGATGCCCATTACGAAGAACGAACCAGTTATAAACGCGGCTATTATCACGTGCAGGTAACGTCGCAGCGTGGAGGGATTGAAAAGGGCCGCCCAGAAATCCACCATATGCGCCTTCCCGTTCACTATCTCGTAGCCCGCGGGCGTCTGCATCCAGGAGCTTGCGACGATTATCCAGAAGGCTGAGAGGGTCGAGCCGAACGCGACCATCAGGGACGCGAACCACAGGGCCTTTCTTGAGACGCGTTTCTCGCCGAAGACAAGGAGCGCAAGGAAGAACGATTCGAGGAAAAATGAGAAAATCACCTCCGCCGCAAGTGGCGCGCCGAATACATCACCCACATATCTTGAATATGATGCCCAGTTCGTGCCGAACTGAAATTCCATGGTGATGCCTGTCGCCACGCCCACCACGAAGCCTATTGCAAATATGCGCGTCCAGAAACGGGACATCCGCCAGTAGTTTTCATCCCCGGTCCTCAAATACGCCGACTTCATGTAGAAGATCAGCCACGCCATGCCGATTGTCAGGGGCGGGAAGATAAAATGGAAGCCCGCCGTAAGCCCGAACTGAATGCGGGAAAGAAGCGCGGTATCCACTGCCTACCTCCTTATGGGTTATAACCATAACTATAGCAGAATACGGGGAAAACAGTTAAACGGCCATTGAACTCGCTGCCTGAGGATTCGTTCGGGAAATTCTAAAGGCCTGTTCTCTATGCGGCAAGAACTCGGCCTTAAGCCTCGGACAGGTTTGCCGCATGGCCGTTCGCTTCGCCAAGAATTTCCAGGCTCACTCATCCAATGTCCGCTCGTTTCAATGGCCATTTACTTGAAATACCTGTCCAGCAGGCCCTGGAGCATTCTGGCGTGGCGCGCTTCGTCGCGCGAGGACTCGTCGAAGAAATCGTGCGCAGGATCTATATCGTTTTCTTTGGCTTTTTTCGCCGCAGCCTTTTTGCCGTTGTTCGCGCCTATCTCGCCTTTTATCATGCGCTCTATATTCTCTTTAGTGCTCTCGGAAACCAGTCCGTTCATCTCCGCGAACTGGGCTGCGTGCATCGCCTCTTCCCAGGCTATTGTCTTAAGCGTCCCGGCGACTTCCGGGTAACCCTCCCTCTGCGCCGCGCGGGCCATGGCGAGATAAAGTCCTACCTCTGTTGTCTCGCCCTTGAAGTTCATAGCCACGTCTTCTTCTACGACCGTCCCTTTGGCGAACCCTATCTTGTGTTCGTTGATAATCTCCATAGCCGTCTCCTTTTTATTGTTTTTCCCGGTTGATTGCCGTAACTGCTTCCTGCCAACTATCCCCTGTTCTTCGTCTTCCCGCATTTCGGGCACAGACCGTAGAACTCCACGTGCCGACCGCTTATCATATACCCCTGGGCCTCCTCTTCGGGGACATCCAACTGGAAATCCATGAAGATGTCCACTATATTCTTGCATCTTGTGCATATCAGGTGATGGTGAAGCTTGACATTCGGGTCGTAACGCTTTCTCTCATCATCGATGTTAAGCTCCCAGACGCGATCTCTGTCTTTTAGTGTCTGGAGCGTGTTATATACCGTCGTAAATGAAATCATGGGGTATTTTTTGCGTACGGATTCAAATATGTCCTCGGCAGACGGGTGAGACGTGTTACCTTCAAGGTATTTGATTATTGCCGCCCTCTGCGGCGTCATCTTCATCTTCTTTGCCTTGCTTTCCATTTTCAGTTCCATTAATTTGATGTAATTGTTATATTGAAATCATTACATATTAAAGTCGGCTTGTCAAGCGGAAATTTTACAGCAGGTATTATTTACGGATGATTTTATTCCAGTATGGTATTTTTTCGCCCTATGCCGAACCTGCCGTAACGCAGGGCAAGCGCCGGAAGGAGCAGAAGATTCAGCGCGGTGGAGGTGAAAAGCCCGCCGAGTATAACCACGGCAAGCGGGCCTTCTATCTCGCGGCCCGGCGCATTGCTGCCCAGCGCAAGGGGCAAAAGTCCTAGAGCGGTCACGAGAGCCGTCATGAGTATGGGCGCCAGCCTTTCGGATGCTCCTTTCAGGCATGTTTCGGCTCCCCATTCCATGCCCTCGACGCCTACAAGGTGCTCGTAATGCGATATGAGCATTATTGAGTTGCGAAGCGTTATGCCGAAGAGGGTTACGAAGCCTACCATGGAGCCGAGGGAGAGTTCGCCTCCGGAAAGGAACGCTGCAACGACCCCGCCCACGAGCGCAAATGGGAGGTTCAATATAAGAAGCAGCAGGTTCCTGAAACCGGTAACTATAGAAATAAGCAGAATTATTCCGAAGCCCGCAATCAGCGAGTGGACTATCATATCTCGCCGGGCCCTTGCTTCCGCCTGTGCCGCGCCGGTGAATTCAAAATAGCCTCCCGCGGGTAGTCGAATCTCGGCTTTTATCCGCCTTTCAGCCTCTTTTACAAACGAATTCAAGTCCCGCCCGCTTACGCTGCACGTGACCGTCTGCACCCGCCTCGCCCCCTGGTGCAGCACGATATACCGTCCGGGGACTTCGCGTATATCCGCGAGCTGGCCAAGCCGTACATATGTCCCGGAGGGGTTTTTCAGCATAAGCCTGTCGACCGAGGAGATATTTCCCCTTTCGCGCGGAGGCAGTATTACGGAGACATTGAAGCTCCGGTTCCCTTCGTATACCTTGCCGACGACGGTCCCTTGGTAGCACGTCCGCACCGCGTCCATGACGCTCACAGGATCGAAGCCCCACCTGGCGAGACTGGCCCTATCGAGGGTAATCGACATCTCCGGCATACCGGGCACGGACTGCACCTGCACGCCGGACGCGCCCCGGATTTCATTCAGAACTGCGGCGACCCGGTCCGCTGCAATATCGAGGTCTCCGAGATTTTCCCCGAATATGTTTACAACGACCGGGGCGACATATCCGGATATGGTCTCGCCTATGCGTTCGGTCAGGAAAGTGTCTACTTCGAAATTCGCGCCTGGAAATTTTTTGAGAGTATCTTCGATTTCGGCCCTGGCCTTTTCGATGTCGCTTCCGCTTAAACGCTTTAAGTCCACCTCCATCTCGCTTTGGTGTGTGCCGTGTATGTCATCTTCTTCCGGAGCGCGGCCCGCTCTCTGAGCGACGGTCTTTACGTAAGGAATCTTTAGAAGTTCATTCGTTACGCGCCGCCCAAGCCGCATGGACTCCTCAAGAGAAGCGCCGGGGAGCATGTTCATGTGGACTATGAAATGTCCTTCGTGCAGACGCGGCAGGAACGTGCCGCCAAGGAAGAATACGAGCGCGAGCCCGATAAGCGTAAGGGCAGCCGCGGAGATAATTGCCGCCCCGAAATGCCTCTCCACGCCTTCAAGGACGGAGGTATATCTTTTCTTTAACCACGCGACAACGGGCGGCTCATTCTCCTTGACGTTATGCAGCAGTAGATATGAAAGCGCGGGGACGACCGTGAGCGCCACGGAGAGCGATGCCAGCACGGCGAGGATATATGCGACGCCAAGCGGCCTGAAGAGGCGTCCGGCCACGCCTGACATGGTGAGTATCGGCACGAATACGAGCATGACCGCGAACGTGGCGTATACCACCGCGCTCCGCACTTCAATTGATGCGTCCTTTGCAACCTGCCAGGCCGGGCGCGGAGTCTCAAGACTGCGGTTCTCAATAAGCCGCCTCATGATGTTTTCGACGTCAATTACTGCGTCGTCAACGACCTCGCCGATAGCAATGGCCAGTCCTCCGATTGTCATCAGGTTCAGTCCGAAGCCGAACCTGTCCAGGACTATCGCGCCGGCGAGAAGTGAAAGAGGTATCGCCGTGCAGGAGATTGCCGCCGCCCGGAGATTGAAGAGAAAAAGGAAAAGGACGATTACGGCGAGGACTGCGCCAATCAGAAGAGAGGTTCTAAGATTATGGAGAGCCGTGTCAATGAAACTTGCTGGTCGAAAGACAATCCTCGATGTTATTCCGTCCGAATCCAACGCAGGTTTAAGCTCGGAGAGGGCCTTGTCTATCCCGCTTGTAACCCGAAGCGTGTTGGCTCCGTATTGCTCGGAAACGAGTAATTGCACGCCTGGCCGTCCCATCACGCTTGCCATTCCGGTGGGCGGCGCGGGCGCCTCCGTTACGCGCGCCACGTCCCGAAGCCTTAGCGGCGCTCCGCCGTGAAAAGCCAGGACGGTATCGCCTATACCCCGGGCCGTTACCGGCGCGCCCGCGGTTCTCAGGATTATGCGCTGGTTTTCTGTATCGGCAAAACCCGCGCCCTTTATGCCCGTGGCATTGCGCGCGGCGGCCAGAACGTCGCTCAGAGATACGCCGTATTTTATAAGCCGCCGGGGGATTACCTGCACCTGGAACTGCCGCTCTTCTCCTCCGTGGACGACGACCTTCGACACTCCCGGCACGGCCATGAGTCTCTGGCTTACCGTCCACAGGGCCGCCGTCCTGAGATCCATAAGCGAGAGCTTGTCGGACGTAAGCCCTATGACCATCACGATACTTGTGGAGGATGTGAGCGGGACAATCACGGGGTTCCTTGCCTCGCGCGGGAGGCTGGCAAGGGTGGTGGAAAGCCGCTCGGATACTAACTGCCTGTCTTTCAGTATGTCGCTTCCGGACCTGAATACGACCGTTATTACGGAGAGGCCCTGTATGGAACTGGAGCGCACCGTCTTGACCCCGAGTATGCCGCTCACCGCCGTTTCGACAGGCTGGGTAACGAGCAGTTCCACCTGCTCAGGAGAGAGGCCGGGGCTTTCGGTCTGTATGGTAACCGTCGGCGGGGCAAACTCCGGGAAGACGTCATACCTCGCGCGTTCGAGGGTATACAGGCCATACCCCATGAGGAGGCATGAAAGCGCAATGACTACCCACCTGCGCCGTATTGAGAATCCGACGATTGAGCTCAGCATTAATCCTCGTCTTCCTCTTTGCCGCCCGCAGGCTTTGCAAGGAACTCCTGCGAGAGAAGCGTCTCCGCGCCTTTTATGACAATTTCGTCCTGCTGGGAAAAGCCGCCCGACACGAACCACCCGCCGTCAACGGGATTTTCCGTGGAGACCTCGCGGCGCGTAAAGGTATCGGCCCCAGTTTGGACATATACCCATGCGCGCCCCTGCCACCACACTACTGCCGAGGCGGGGATGAGTAGACCGCTTGCCGGCGTGCCCGTCGGAAACACGGCGGACGCATTCATGCCGGGGACAAGGCCGGTCTTTGCCGATGCGGCGTAGAAAAAGCTCTCTCCCTGTATCTGTGGATTGGTGCTTGTGGCAGGAGAGATAAACCTCGCCGGTACGGCCCTCCCAGAAGGCGTAACAATCCTTAGTCCTGTCGGCGGCGAATTAGCGGTGTAGCCCTGCGGCAGGGTCACCTGCAAAAGCGCGGCGCGGCGCGTTTCCAGCCTTAAAAACAGCTTTGTGTTGTTCCATGCCCCGCCCGCGAGCACACTTCCCAGCCTTTGGTTCGCGCTCATCTTCATCGCCTGTAAATTTCCTTTCGCAAGCGCAAGGTCGGCCCTGTCTGCACGGAAGGCCGCCTCTGCGGCCTGGTATGCCTTTAGGGATACGTTCCTATCCCCGTAGAGCTTTTTCATCCGCGCGTATTCTCCGCGCGTGGCTTCGAGGGCGGCCCCGGCCTTTTCCACCCCGGCCATGGCGTCGAGATAATTTTTCCTCAGGTCTACCAGATATCCCGTGTCGAGCACAGTCACATAGGCATGGGTCCGTTCTCTGTATATGTAAGGTCTTGGAGTCTCTGTCCGTATCCCGGCGCTTTCCCGCATATCCGGGCTTAAAGATACAGTGCCCGCCTGGGCCGCAGAGACGGCCTGGGCAGGCGTTTCGCGTTCCTCCTCCCTGCCGCCAACCGGAAGGAACCGCCAGGCCAGAAATGCGGCCAGCACGATGAGTATTAATAGCGTGATTGCGGTCTTGCTTATTCGTGTCATGTTAATTCTCCGGTCTGAAGCCTGAAGCCGGTTCCCGGCCTGCTCGACCGGCCATCGGCTCCTCCAGGGCGTCCTCAAGAAGCCCGAGCGCCCTGTCCGCGTTCACGAGACTCTCCAGCCGCAGAAGGCGCGCGTTTTCGTATTCTATCTCGCCGCCAAGCAGTGCGGGACGGTCTGTCTCCCCGACGTTGAACATGGACTCAAGCGAGGAGAGAGACGCCTCCTTTTCCCGGACAAGTTCATCCGCTGTCTTTAAACTCTCAAGCGACGAGCCGTATCCGGCGACGGCCCGCTCAATGTCTGTTATTACCCCGTCCTGGATGGCCCTCAAATGCGCGGCCTCCCGCGAGCGAGCGGCCTCTGCCTGTGCAATCGGCCCCTGGTTATGGTTCATAACTGGCAGTTCCAGAGAAATCCCCAGGCCCCACTTGTTTTGCCCCTGGTCGTATCTATAGCCTGGGCCTATGTGTATGTCCGGGTATTGTTTCGCAATTTCGAGCTGGAGGCGCGACTGGCTCGCCTCGTATTGCGCCAGGGCCTCCAGTATATCCGGACGGTTTGTCAGGGCCTTTCGCCGAAGCCCCGGAAGAGAGAAACTGTTGCGCGGCGGCGGAGTCCTGAAAAGGCCCAAAGAAAAACGAATGCCTTCAAGAGCCTTCACAGGTACGCCAATCGCGGAGGCAATATTAGCGCGCGCGTCGATAATCCGGGATTTCCCCTCCCTTGCCAGCAGGAGCGTGCGGTCGTAATCCACGGACGCCAGGGTAACGTCCGGCTCCGAGACTTCCCCGGCGGCAAGGCGCGCCTTAAGGACG
>JAKAHE010000214.1 GCA_021815285.1 Nitrospirota bacterium | reverse complement strand
CACCAGCCAGCCGGTAAGCACGCCGAGAATCGGCAGCGTGAAACCGAACACCGATACACGGCCCACTTCGCCGAGTTTCAGGGCCTTATACCATGCGAGAAACGGTATCATCGTAGCGAATACAACGAGATAGCCCAGCGCCGCCCATCCGGAAGGCTGCACCCCGGCCATGAATTTTCCCTCGAACCTGAACCCCAGGGCTATTAATGGGGCGCCTCCCATGACCATCTGCATTCCCGTAACCGTAAGCGTGTCCCGGCTGGCCATTATCTTTTTCGCGGCGATATTCGAGCCTGCCCAGGTGACGGCGGAGAGTATCAGCAACAACACTCCAAGCCCGTAACGGCCTTGCAGGGTCTCGTATTTCCAGTACGCCGCAAGAACGCCGCCGAAGCCTATAAGGACTCCGGCGATACGCGGAAGGGTAATGCGCGAGGTTTTGAAAAAAAGCGGCGCGGCAAGTATCACGAAGAACGGCGCGGTGTTTATGAATATCGCCGAGATGGAGGCGTTTGTATATTCTTCCCCCATAAAAAAAAGAGCGTTCTGCACCCCGGTCTGGAAAATACCGAACAGCGCAATTACCCATATGTCCCGAAGGCCGAGCCTGAGCCTCCCCATGAACGCCGCCAGGACAAGCAGTATGATACCGCTCGCAAAGAACCTCACTCCGGCGAATGTCAGTGGCATAAGGCCGGCGTTCAGGCCGATTTTCACGGCGACATAGACCGTGCCCCAGACTGCGCAGGCAACCAGCGCGTAAATAATGGATTTGCTTGAATCCTTCATAGGTTAGAATAAAAGGATACAGGCAAAGCGGCGGGATAGTCAAGACCGGCGGGAGGAATTCCTAAGTTTTTAACCGGTTATCTATCCAGTCATCGATGTGTCTCGCAGAATCCTGCGGCATATCTATAAACTTCACTCCGTGCGAGTTCGGCCCCTCGCTCACAATAGCGGAGTTTTTGCACCAGCTTATGCGCGAACGGAACGTCACGGGAATTTCTTCCTCTATCTGGAATATTTTGCCCAGCAGCCTTTGTCTTGCGGGAATGGCAAACTCAACCGTATACTCCATGCCTGTCTCGCAACAGAGGTAAGACATTATCAGCATACCGGAACGACTGATGTTTTTTGCGTATCCATAGAAAAATATGTCGTCATCGGACAGCGCATAGACCGGAATAGGCGGTACGTCAACCCGGGGTTCAGATCTCTTTTCGATTTCCTGCAAACGCTTAAATCTCCCTTCTTACGCATTTATGAAATTTTACTGCCCGAAAATAGTTGTAAATTTTATATCGGCGTATGCGTAAAAGTCAATATTTATTTTCATCATAAATATTATTTCTCCTGCATAATGCGGCTGATTTTTAATGCTTTGTCTGTCGCCGGGCTTTACTTGCGTCGGTAATTATTTTATAATGTTGGGTTGGTTTTTATATTCCCTCTCTCCCGTGAGGGCGGAGGGTTTATTTATGGAGGCGCAATGGAAAGCTTGAAGGGCAAAGGCGCGGTAATAACCGGCGCAAGCAGGGGTATCGGGAAGGCCATTGCGACGGCGCTGGCAAAGGAGGGGATGAACCTCGTGCTTGCGGCAAGGGGGCGCGACGAGATAAACGAACTCTCTGCGCAGTTGACGGAAACGTACAGCATCAGGGCGTTTCCCGTGGTCTGCGACGTCTCCAGGCAGGCGGACCTCGAAAGGCTGGCGATTGAGGCCGTGGAGAGGCTCGGGCGCGTGGACGCGCTCATAAACAACGCAGGCATGTCCAGCCAGCACCTCTTCCACAAGCAGCCGCTTGAGGACATCCCGAAGCTTATGCAGACTAACTTCTTCGGATACGTCATGCTGACGCGCCTGCTCATAAACCACATGGTGGAAAACGGAGGCGGGAGCATCGTGAATGTCGTATCCGGCTCTACTCTTGTTGACCCTCCGCCGAAGACGTTCATTGTATACAGCTCTCTGAAATGGGCGCTTCGGGCGTTCACGAAGGGGCTTTTCTGGGAGATGCGCGACTACAACATAAAGGTTACCTCGCTTCTCCCCGGAGTAACGGACACGTCGCTTACGGGCAACCTCGACCCGGCAACGATAGAGCCTTCGCGGCTTATGACTACCGAGGCGATAGAGCGGGCGGTCGTATTCGCCCTTACCGTGCCCAGGAACGTATGTCCGCTCGAGATTTCCGTCATCAACCAGCAGACACCGTGGAAGATACCCGTAATACCTTACAGACAGGAGCACCCGAAATAATGAATATCGAAAGCATGAGAAATATCGCTATCATCGCGCACGTCGATCACGGCAAGACCACGCTCGTGGACGCCATGCTGAAGCAGAGCGGAATATTCAGGGATAACCAGTCCGTCGCCGAACGCGTCATGGACAGCATGGACCTGGAGCGCGAGAAGGGCATAACGATAATGGCCAAGAACACCGCCGTCCATTATGACGGCGTGAAGATAAACATCGTGGACACGCCGGGGCACACTGACTTCGGCGGAGAAGTGGAACGGACGCTGAAGATGGTGGACGGCGTGATGCTCCTGGTGGACGCCTCGGAAGGGCCGCTCCCGCAGACAAGGTTCGTGCTGAAGAAGGCCCTCGAAGCCGGGCTTCCGCCGATACTCGTAATAAACAAGATAGACAGGCCGGATTCCCGCATACAGGAAGTCTTAAACGAGGTATACGACCTCTTCATAGACCTCGACGCCTCCGAGGATCAGCTCGACTTCCCGGTGCTTTACACGAACGCCAGGGCCGGAATCGCAAAGACCAAGCCGGACGGCGACGGAGCCGACTTAAGACCGCTTCTGGACGAGATAATAAAGACCATACCCGCGCCGAAAGGGGATGCGGCAGACGTTCTGCGTATGCAGGTGGCGTCGATCGACTACTCCGATTATGTCGGCAGGCTCGGAATAGGCAGGATATTCTCCGGGACTCTGAAAAAAGGCGCGCAGGTCTCCCTGTGCAAGCTGGACGGCTCCGTCCAGGTCGGGAAAATTACCGCGCTTTATACCTATAACGGCCTTTCAAGGATGGACTCCGACGAGGCGTATGCCGGCGACATTGTCGCCATCGCGGGGGTGGAGGGATTTACCATCGGCGAGACCATCTCGGCGCTCGATAATCCGCAGCCGCTTCCGCACATTACCGTGGATGAGCCGACACTTTC
>JAKAHE010000213.1 GCA_021815285.1 Nitrospirota bacterium | reverse complement strand
CGAAACGACTTTCAAGGAAGAGACTGAGACCGACCTCTTCGGCGAGCAGGCGGTATTGTGCGGCGGGCTTACGGCGCTTATAACCGCCGGCTTCGAGACGCTGGTCGAGGCGGGATACGCCCCGGAGATGGCATATTTCGAGTGCCTCCACGAAACTAAGCTGATAGTGGACCTGCTCTATGAAGGCGGCATCGCAAACATGCGCTACTCCGTATCCAACACCGCCCAGTACGGCGACATGACACGCGGGCCGCGCATAATAGACGATTACGTAAAAGACGAGATGCGCGAGATATTGACTGAAATTCAGAACGGCTCATTTGCGCGGGAATGGATACTGGAATGCCAGGCCAATAAGCCCATGTTCAACGCCCTGACGAGGATGGGTGAGGAACACCAGATAGAGCAGGTGGGCGCGAAGCTCCGCTCGATGATGAGCTGGCTCGGAAAATCCAAGCTCGTTGACAAGTCCAGAAACTAACTTGAGACACAACAGCATAATTGCCCTTGAGGGTCTGCCTGTAATCGGCGTATTTGCGGCGATTGCGGCAACCCTCTGGATAACCGGATGGTATAAGGCCGCCTTTGTAATGACGGCCATTTCCGTTTTTGCCGTATCTTTTTTCCGCAACCCGGAACGCCGTCCGCCAACTGGCGAGAATCTGGTCGTCTCGCCCGCGGACGGGACGGTGATTTACGTGGGCGACGTGCACGAGCCGAGGATACTGAAACGGCGCGCCGTGAAGGTATCGATATTCATGAGCGTCTTCAATGTGCATGTAAACCGCATGCCTGAGAGCGGCAGGATTACGGAGATACATTATAATAAAGGGAAGTTCATTTCCGCGAACAAGGAAAAGGCCTCGCTTGACAACGAGCAGAACGCGCTTGTCATGGAAACGGAAAATGGCGCAAATGTCATGTTCGTCCAGATTGCCGGTCTTGTCGCGCGTCGGATAGTCTGCTGGGCAAGACCGGGAGATGTTCTCCGTAGGGGGGAGAGGTTCGGGCTTATAATGTTCGGCTCCAGGCTGGACATATACCTCCCGCCGGGAAGCGAAGTGAAGGTCAAGCCTGGCGATAAAACCAGGGCTGGCGAAACCGTCGTCGGGGTGCCGAGTTGAGAAAAGGAATCTACATACTCCCGAACCTCCTCACGGTTGGCGGGATGTTTTTCGGTTTCTTCTCGATAGTCTCATCCATAAAGGGCGACTTCGACAAGGCGGCATGGGCCATACTAACGGCAGCAGTGTTCGATGCCCTGGACGGCTGGGTGGCGAGGCTTACAAAGTCCACAAGCAGGTTCGGTGTGGAACTGGATTCTCTCTCCGACCTGGTCTCTTTCGGTGTCGCGCCAGCCGTGATGTTTTATATCTGGGCGCTGATGCCGTTTCGGCGCCTTGGATGGGTGGGCGCTTTCACGTTCGTCGTATGCGGGGCGCTCCGGCTTGCGCGTTTCAACGTGCAGATGGTGGGTTCCGAGAAGAAATGGTTCACAGGTCTTCCGATACCCGGCGGCGCGGCGGCGCTTGCTACATTCGTAATTTTCTGGAGCGACGTCATCGACGGTTTGCCGTCCAGGAATTATCTTCTGCTCGTTATGATTTATGTGGTCGCTCTTCTGATGATAAGCACCGTTCGGTTCCACAGCTTGAAGGAACTCAATGTCCGGGACAGGCGTCCCTTCTGGATGCTCCTGGTGGCCGTTGTTATCCTTGTGGCAGTGGCTCTGAACCCGCCGGTGGTGCTGTTTTCACTGAGTGTGGCATATATCGCCTGGGCGTTGACGGAGTGGGTATTGACATTCAGAAAAAGACGGGTTAAGATGAAAACGCAATAATTAACGGCTGAGAAGAGGAGTAGTAGGCGGCAAGGTCGGCCAAAGAGAGCCGGTGGGTGGTGCGAACCGGAGCCGAACTCCGCCGAACTCGCCTCGGAGCCGGGGGCGCGAAAGGTGGCAATGGGGCATTCTTAAAGGGGGCGGGAAGTTCGTTCCCACCAAACAGAATGTCCAATAAGCCCGTCATTCCCGCGAAAGCGGGAATCCAGGTTTTGTCCCTTATAGTTCCCTCCGTGAGCCTGCGTGAATGGCATAAATAAGTGCAGGCGGGTTATGCCGCCTGAAACAGGGTGGTACCGCGGGGGAAATTTTTAAGCCCTCGTCCCTTACTTTATTCAAGTATTGGGGCGGGGGTTTTTAATTATGAACATACGTATACACATTATGAGGTGCATGGCCTTCAGGCGATCCCTGACGGCCTGCGCGCTTGCGTAACTCGCTGAATTCCCGTTTTCGCGGGAATGACGAGGTGAGGGCGCAATGAAATTGCACCCCTACGTTAATAAATTTCGACTTATATAAGTGGAGGCATTTAATATGTCGCGCATAATAAAAATATTCGATACGACGCTTCGTGACGGCGAGCAGTCCCCAGGCTGCTCAATGAATATCGACGAGAAGCTGATGGTCGCCCGGCAGCTTGCCAGGATGAAGGTGGATATAATTGAGGCGGGGTTCCCAATCGCGTCCGAAGGGGACTTCGAGGCGGTAAAACGCATCGCACAGGAGGTGAGGGGGCCGGTTATTTGCGGCCTTGCGCGGACTACGGACAAGGACATAGACCGTGCGGCACAGGCAATAAAACCAGCCGAACGCGGAAGGATTCATACCTTTCTTGCGACTTCGGACATCCACCTGAAATTCAAGCTCAAGAAGGATCGGAACCAGGTGCTGGACATGGCCATTGCGGCTGTCAAGCGCGCGAGAAAATATACCGACGACGTGGAGTTCTCCGCCGAGGACGCCACGCGCTCGGATATTGACTATCTCTGCAAGGTTGTCGAGGCGGCGATTTCCGCGGGCGCTACGACCATCAATATCCCGGATACGGTAGGTTACGCCATTCCGCAGGAATATGCGGAGCGGATTAAAAATCTGTTCGACCGTGTCCCGAATATCGACAAGGCCGTAATTTCCGTCCATTGTCATAACGACCTTGGTCTTGCGGTGTCCAATTCACTGGCGGCGGCGCTCTCAGGCGCCGGGCAGATTGAATGCACCATCAACGGTATAGGAGAGCGCGCGGGCAACGCGGCTATGGAAGAAATAGTCATGGCGTTAAGGACAAGAGAGCCATACTTCGAGGCGCGGACTAATATCGTTACGGAAGAGATTATGGCCGCGTCGCGCCTGGTCAGGAA
>JAKAHE010000036.1 GCA_021815285.1 Nitrospirota bacterium | reverse complement strand
TAACCGGAGACGTCCACAGGTGCAAGGGCTGCGGGAAGTGCGAGATAAAAGACCTTGTAGCCGTAGCCGATAAATATAACGTGGATTTATCCGTTGCCACCGGCGGGACGCTGGCCAGGAGGATTATAAAGGAAAAGCGCCCGAAAGCGATAATAGCCGTCGCCTGCGAGAGAGACCTGACGAGCGGCATCGTGGACAGCTATCCCCTACCCGTAATCGGCATACTGAACGACCGCCCGTTCGGGCCCTGCATGAACACGCGCGTGGACATGAACGACGTAAAAGAGGCGCTGGAAACCTTCATCTCGCCCGCCAATGCGTAAGAATGCCTCCGTACGCGACGCAGCTCTGCATATCATATCCCGCGTGCCTCCCGGACGCGCTGAAACCCTGCTCAGGGAATCGTTTCGCATTTACTCCCTCGACAGCCGGGACAGGCGCCTTGCCACGGAGCTTGTCTACGGCGTCATAAGAAACCTCATAACGCTCGATTATTCGCTCTCGTTTTATATAAAAGACCCCGGCAAGACCCTGTCCGATGTCCTTGACATCCTTAGACTCGCGGCATATCAGATACTTTACCTGGACAAAATTCCCGCGCGCGCGGCTGTGGACGAGGCCGTGGAGCAGGCAAAGGGACTATCCGGCGGCAGGAGACGGGGCCGGTCTACCGGTGGTTTTGTGAACGCCGTGCTCCGGAATATGCTAAGGGAGCCGGAGAGAATAAAGTTTCCAGACCCGGACAAAGAGCCTGTCGATTACCTCTCTCTCAGACTCTCTTACCCGAAATGGCTGGCAAGGCGCTGGACGGAGCGGTTTGGCGCAGGCGGCGCAAAGGCCCTCATGGAGGCCGGGAACGGAAAGCCGCCGCTCGTAATACGGGCAAACGTTCCCGTTATTGGCCGGGAGGCCCTGGCGGAGCTTTTTAAAAAAAACGGGCTGGAAACGGAGCCGGGAAAATACGCGCCCGACGCATTGATTGTGCGCTCGCACAGACCGGTGCCGGAGCTTCCCGGGTATGGCGAGGGGCTGTTCTCCGTGCAGGACGAGGCGGAGCAGATAGTGTCGCTCCTTGTATATCCGAAACCCGGCGAAGTTATCCTCGACGCCTGCGCAGCGCCCGGCGGCAAGAGCGCGCATATGGCTTCTCTTGCCGGAAACAGCGCGCGTATAGTCTCCATGGACATCTCCCTTGACAAACTCGCGCTTCTGAAAGAAAATAGTCTGCGGCTTAAAACCGGCAATATATTTCCCGTAGCGGCTGACGCGGCTGGGGAGATGCCCTTTAAAAGGAAGTTCGACCGAATCCTGCTGGACGCGCCCTGCACCGCGCTTGGGATAGTCCGTCGGCGGCCGGAGATAAAATATGCGAGGAAGCCCGCCGACATTGCGCGGATGGCGGAGATGCAGTTATCCATGCTGGAAAACGTATCGGGGCTTCTGAAGCCGGGCGGAACTCTGGTCTATTCCGTCTGCTCCACGGAGCCTGATGAAGGCGAAGGGGTAATGAAAAGTTTTCTCTCTCGCCATGCGGAATTTACGCTCGAAGACCCGCGCCCGTTCCTTCCCGAGGCGGCGCGCGGCGTGTTTGTTGACAACTTTATCCGGACGTTTCCGCACATGCACGGGACGGACGGGTTTTTCATGGCAAGGATGACATGTCGCTGACTCTTAAAAAATCCCTTCAGATAGCCCTTGCCGGCCTTGTATTTCTGTGCCTGGCGATTGTTTCTGCGTTCATAACCATGAAGGCGGTTACCTGGAGCCGCACCGTGGCCGTGCCGGACGTGCGGGACATGAACCTCCCTGCGGCCATAAACCTCATAAGAAACGCCGGCCTGAACATAAAGGTGGAGCGCGAGGAGCATCATCCCACGGTGCAGCAGAACTATATAATAGGCCAGAACCCCGCGCCCGGCGAGCGCGTGAAGAGCGGCAGGGATGTGCTGGTGGTCGTGAGCCTCGGCTCGCAGGAGGTAACCGTGCCGCAGGTGTCCGGCTTAGTGTTCCGGCTTGCGCAGGTCGCGCTAAGGCAGGCCGGGCTGAACCTGGGCGAGCTGGCGCGGGTAAATTCACCGCTGCCTGCCGATACGGTAATATTGCAGTCCCCGCCGCAGGGAACCGTGGCGCAGAAGGATTCGGCGGTGGATATACTTGCGAGCGCGGGGCCGCGCGCGACCCGTTACGTAACGCCTGATTTGACGGGAATGACACTGACGCAGGCCGGAGACGCCGTGAGGCCTATGGGCGGGAAGGTGCTTTATTCCGGGAAGGGCGCTGTAATTGCGTCGCAGCAGCCGAAAGGCGGGTTCAGGCTGCCCGGGAACGGGCAGATAATCGTTGCGCTCGGGACGCCCGCTCCGGGCATGAAGCCCGCGCCTGGACCGGGTAAAACGCCTGCTCCGGCCCAGGGCAAGGCCCCCGCGCAGCCGATGCCGAAAAAGCCTGAGGCTGGGAATCACGCGTCTGGGGCGGCGGGCCGGAAGGCAGGGGCGGCGGGCAAAAAGGCGGAAGCCGCAAAACAGGTTTTTTAACAGGTTTTAAAGGAGGTTACACAAGTGATAAGCATCGCGCCGTCCATACTGTCGGCTGATTTCGGCAGGCTGGAAGAGGAGATAAAAGCCGTAGAGAAGGCGGGGGCGGATATTATACACGTAGACGTGATGGACGGGCGGTTTGTGCCCAATATTACCATAGGCCCGAAGGTAGTACAGGCGGCGAGAAAGGCCACTTCGCTCCCGATAGACGTCCACCTCATGATAATGGAACCGGAGAGATTCATTCATGATTTTGCCCATGCGGGCGCGGATTACATTACCGTCCATGCCGAGGCGTCCGTGCATTTAAACCGCACCCTGGCCGCCATACGCGAGCAGGGCGTTAAGGCTGGCGTCGCTCTTAACCCCTCGACATCGCTAAGTTTTCTGGACTGGGTATGGGATTATATGGACCTGCTTTTAATCATGTCCGTCAATCCCGGCTTTGGCGGGCAGGAGTTTATCCCGAACTGCATGGACAAAATATCCGGCGCGCGCGTGGAAATAGACATGCGGGGCGTGGATATGCTGCTGGAAGTGGACGGAGGGATAAAAACGGGTAACGCGAAGGAGGTGGCCACTTCCGGCGCGGACATACTCGTTGCCGGGAGCGCGGTATTCGGCACAAGTGATTATAAAAAAACGATAAAACAGTTCAAGGACGCCGTCAGGGGCGTGCGCGAAGGGTAGGTATTTCCGGCCCGCGGAGAGCTTTGGTTGTCTGCGGGAACCATGTGTCCCCGCCCCCTGAAAACGCATAAAAACCGCCAAAAAACGGCCAAAAACGGCCCGCTTTCGATACCAGAGGGAAAATGCGGTTTTTCTCAAAAATATCTTGGAAAAACGGCGTGTTACCATGTAAATTAGTAGAAGTTGCCAAAAACGAACTGTTCCATAATATATTGATTGGTTATTTTATGATATGAGTAAATATTGGCGAGTTTGATTGCCCCTATAGGAGTCATAAATGCAAAAACATCCTTTGGCTGAAATCTTCGGTTATCCGGCAAATAATTTCACGCCGGAAGCGGACAGGCATCGGGTTAAAAGACTCTGCCCGTTCAACAACAAAGTGCCGAATTGCACTAAAGATAAGGCAAAAGACCCTTTGGGTGTTTGCAGTATATTTGACGATGGGAAAATAATAGTAACCTGCCCGGTGCGCTTTCGGCAGAATTGGATTATCGCTGACGATGCGGCGGCCTTTTTCTTTCCGGAGAACGCGAAATGGACATCGCTCGCGGAAGTTCGATTGGACGACAAGGATGGGCGCTCGGCGGGAAATATTGATGTAGTGCTTGTCGCTTACGACGATGCGGGGAAAATTACAGATTTTGGCTCCGTGGAAGTTCAGGCTGTTTATATTTCAGGCAACGTGCGCCGCCCTTTTGAAAAATACATAGAGAACCCGAAAAAATTTCATGATATGAAATGGGATGGGCCGAACTACCCAAGAGCGGATTTTTTATCGTCCTCGCGCAAGAGGCTGGCTCCTCAGCTGATATACAAGGGTGGCATAATGAATTTCTGGAACAGGAAAATGGCCGTAGCGGTTGACCGCCGCTTCTTTGCGAGTTTGCCTGATTTGCCCGAAACAACAAAAGACAAGGCTGACATTGCGTGGATGGTATACGACTTAGCTTTGAATAAGAAAAGCAAGCAGTTAGATTTAATTAAATATAAAATAGTTTATACGTCTTTTGAGCCGGCCTTGGAAATTATAACCAGGACGGAAGCAGGACCAATTGAAAAATTTATAACCAAATTACAGGAAAAACTTGACGAGAAGCTTGAGAACGGGAATTCGCCCGATGCGCCCTCTCTTGCGGATATAATAGAACAAGAATGATACAGCTTGATTTATTAACAGAAAAAAAGATCATAAATGTGGCCTCAGTGCCAAAGCGAAGCCCGTTCCGTTACCCCGGTGGAAAAACGTGGCTTGTGCCATATATCAGGCTATGGCTTTCAAGGATAGACAAGCCGGGAGAATTTATTGAGCCTTTTGCTGGCGGGGCAATCATAGGCTTGACGGTTGCTGCTGAAAACCTTGCTGAGCACGTAACGTTAGTTGAGCTTAACGACGAAGTGGCCGCAGTTTGGAAGACCATACTAACCGGAAACGCAAAATGGTTAGCGGAGGAAATTTCTGCGTTTTGTTTATCTCCTGAATCTGCGCGGGCGGTTCTTTCCAAACCGGCTTCAAGTTTAAAGGGAAAAGCCTTCCAAACCATTCTGAAAAACAGGATTAATCGTGGCGGTATTCTGGCAAAGGGCGCTGGGATTATGAAATACGGTGAATGTGGCAAGGGCATAAAATCGAGGTGGTATCCTGAGACTTTAAAAAGACGCATAATGGACATTGTTAATTACCGCGATAAAATAACTTTTGTAGAGGGCGATGGAATCGAATTGGCAAGGGAAAGGTCAGGAAGTAAAAGGGCGGCATTTTTTATAGACCCGCCATATACCGCGTACGGGAAAAAGGCAGGGGCAAGGCTATATTCAGATTTTGAACTCGACCACGATGAATTATTTAAGGTTGCCAGCAAAATAAAAGGTAATTTTTTAATGACTTATGAAAACTCGGAAGGTGTCAGACGGATGGCTGAAAGACATGGTTTTGATTATGAAACTGTTTGCATGAAAAATACCCATAACGCGGAAATGACAGAGTTATTAATTGGAAGGAATTTGGACTGGATTAGAAAATAACGAAATGGCGCTGACGAGTGAGGCGCGCGTCCTGCGCGCCATAAAAGCCGTTTCCACAATCTCCTTGACATTTCTTTAAATCTCCAATAAAATCCATTTTTCCCGTAATCCGGGAAGGGGCGGAAGTGCGCCCTTTTTGCGGCGGGGACGCCGTGGTGATATAATATTGAAATTCAGGTGGCCGGGTGTTCGAGAGCTTATCGGAAAAGCTGGAAAAGGTATTTAAAAAGCTTAAGGGCCGGGGTGTCCTGACAGAGGCGGACGTATCCGACGCGCTCCGGGAAGTCCGGATGGCCCTGCTTGAGGCCGACGTAAACTTCAAGGTCGTAAAGGATTTCGTCGAGGCGGTCCGCGTAAAGGCCGTCGGGAGCGGAGTGCTTGAGAGCCTGACGCCCGGCCAGCAGGTCGTGAAGATCGTCCACGACGAGCTGGTTAATATGATGGGCGAATCCACGGCCCGCATCCAGCTTGTCCCGAACAGGCCGACGGTCGTGATGATGGTGGGCCTGCAAGGCTCCGGAAAGACGACCACCTCCGGCAAGCTCGCGCGGATGTTCAAGAAGGGCGGCAGAAAGACCCTTCTCGTCGCGGCTGATACGCAGAGGCCGGCGGCCATAGACCAGCTGATTACGCTCGGAAAGCAGCTGGGCATAGAGGTGGAGGAATCCCGCCCGGGCGAAGACCCTGTGGCCGTATGCGAACGCGGCCTGGACAGGGCGAGGCGCGGGGCATTCGGCGTCGTCATAATGGACACCGCAGGACGCCTGCACGTGGACGATTCCCTGATGGAGCAGCTGTCCTCCGTCAAGGAAAAGGTAGCTCCGGACGAGATACTCTTTGTCGCCGACTCCATGACCGGCCAGGACGCGGTCAAGGCGGCCACGGCCTTCGACGGCAGGCTCGACCTGACCGGCGTGATACTCACGAAGATGGACGGCGACGCAAGAGGCGGCGCGGCCCTTTCGATACGGGCCGTCACCGGGCGTCCGATAAAGTTCGTCGGCATGGGCGAGAAGCTCGACGCCCTTGAGCCTTTTTACCCGGACAGGGTGGCCTCCCGCATACTCGGCATGGGAGACGTCCTCTCGCTCATCGAAAAGGCGCAGCAGAACGTAACCATCGAGGAGGCGAAGGACCTCGAAGCCAAGGTCAGGCAGGGGGATTTCACGCTGGAGGACTTCCGCGTCCAGCTCATGCAGGTAAAGAAACTCGGGCCGCTCGACCAGCTCCTCGGGATGATACCCGGCATGGGCAAACTCAAGGGCGCGATGGCGAATGTGGACGACCGGGAGGTGGACAGGATAGTCGCCATAATAAACTCCATGACGGCGAAAGAACGTCGGAATGTGAACATGATAAACGGAAACAGGAGAAAGCGCATCGCAAGGGGAAGCGGGACACAGGTGCAGGAAGTGAACCGGCTTCTCAAGCAGTTTGCCGAGACGCGCAAGTTGATGAAGATACTCTCCAGGCCGGGCGGGAAGCTAAGACTCGGTAAGGGATTGTTCGGATAACAATGGATTTCTTTAATGAGGAGGTGATTAGATGTCAGTAAAGATAAGACTTACACGCAAGGGAACTCACAAACAGCCGTATTACAGGGTCGTGGCGGCGGACTCACGCTCTCCGCGGGACGGACGTTTCCTGGACATACTCGGCACGTACGACCCCCTTGCGAAGCCGGCTCTCATAGAGCTCGACAGGGAAAAAGTGACGTCCTGGCTCAAAAAAGGCGCGACTCCATCTGAGACGGCCAAGTCCCTGATAAAGATGTCCGGGGTTCTTAAGGCTGAGGACGCTTCGCAGGCATAAAAAGGCGAATTTCCGCAGACTGAAAAGCGAGCGTTGAACGGTTCGCCGGAATCGCAGCTATAGACCGACACGACCACTACTACCAGCGGAGGTGGGAAATGAAAGACCTGATCGAACACATCGCCAAGGCTCTGGTCGATAACCCTGAACAGGTGAACGTCGCCGAGGTCGAGGGAGAAAAAACCACCGTCATCGAGCTCAGGGTCGCACAGGCCGACCTGGGGAAGGTGATAGGCAAGGAGGGCAAGACCGCCCGCGCCATGCGCACAATCCTGAACGCCGCCGGAACCAAAATCGGGAAAAGGTGCGTCCTGGAGATACTCGAATAGAAAAGCGGGTACTTGTCGGCATAGCGCTGAAACCCATCGGGCTTAAGGGGGAAGTAAAGATAAAACCCCTTACCGACAACCCGGAACGCTACCGGGCCGGGGCGAAGTTATGGGCAGTTGGGGCAGGCAGGACAGGGGACACGGAAGGTATCAGGGCGCGAGCCGCCGGTCTACCGGCCCCCGTGCGACTCACCGTGAAATCCGCGCGGGAAAGCGGACGCGACCTTGCCGTATTTTTTGAAGAGGTCGGCACGCTCGAAGAAGCCGATGCCCTGCGGGGCAAAGAGCTTTTTGTCCCGGAATCGGAAGTCCCGCCGCTGCCGGAAGGCGAATATTATCACTTCCAGGTGCTGGGCCTGGAGGTGTATACCAGCCGGGGAAGGCTCCTGGGCATTGTGAGCGATATAATCTCTGCGGGCGAGAAAGACGTTTATGTCGTGAAGGGGCAGGGGGGCGAATATCTGATACCTGTCACCGACGACGCGATTGAGAAAATAGACCCGGTGGGCGGCAGGATAACCCTGCGCCCCATGAAGGGCTACATCCCGGAATGAGGCCGGTCTGCCGGATGAACTGCGAGGTGCTTACCCTTTTCCCCGGAATTGTCGAGGCTGCGGTCGGCGACAGCATACTGAAGCGCGCGCAGGAGAAGGGCCTTATCCATATAAAAATAACCGACATCCGCAGTTTCGCCAAAGGGAAACACAAGACTGCGGACGACGCCCCGTTCGGCGGCGGGCCTGGAATGGTAATGAAGCCGGAGCCGGTCTTCGAGGCCGTCGAGGCGGCAGTCGGGCTGAGGGGAAGAGAAGAAACGACGCAGGGGAAAATATCGGCGGGCGAGTCGGAAGGCGGTCAACCGGCGGCGCACGTAATACTCATGTCGCCGCAGGGGCCGGTATTCGACCACGAAAAGGCCCTGGAGTTTTCCCGCGAGACCCGGAAGATTATCTTCATCTGCGGGCGATATGAAGGCATCGACGAGCGGGTGCGCACCCTTGCGGACGAGGAATTGTCCCTTGGCGATTTTGTCCTGTCCGGCGGAGAGCTTGCGGCGGCGGCGGTCATAGAGGCCACGGCAAGGCTCATTCCGGGCGTCCTGGGGGACGAGGAGTCCGCCGGGCTCGATTCCTTCTATGACGGCCTGCTTGACTACCCGCACTATACCCGCCCGGCACAGTATCGCGGGATGAAGGTGCCGGATGTGCTGATGAGCGGGAACCACGCCGAGATACGCCGCTGGAGGCGCAAAGAGGCGCTCCGGGCGACAATTAAGAAAAGGCCCGACCTGCTTGAGAAGGCGACGCTGACGGCTGAAGACAGAAGGCTGATAGAGGAACTGAAAAACGAAAATTAGCTACGGCGTGAATTTATACATTGCCCTTATCCACTATCCCGTAAAGAACAAAAACGGGGACGTGGTCTCCACTGCGATTACGAATCTCGACCTGCACGACATGGCGCGGACGGCGAAGACATACGGGGTGAAGGGCTATTACATAATAAACCCGATGGCCGCCCAGAGGGAGCTTGCGGAAAGAATAATAAGGCACTGGACGGAGGGCTTCGGAGCGGGCTACAACCCTAATCGGGGCGAGGCGCTTCGCGTAATAAGGATTGTGCCGGAGTTCCAGGGCGCGCTTTCCGAAATAGAGCGCGAAACCGGGGCAAGGCCGAAGGTCATGGCGACGGCGGCGAGAGACATGGGCGGGGAAGATGCAGGCCGTAAAGAAGGCCGGCCGGGTATAAATGGAAATCAAGGCGGCGGGGGTATAAGTTTCGCTCAGGCGCGGGAGGCAATAAACGCCGGGCCGGTTGTAATCGCCTTCGGGACGGGCTGGGGACTGACGGACGAGTTTATCGGCTCGTGCGACTTCCGGATCCCGCCCATACGCGGCGCGGGCGATTATAATCATCTGCCGGTGCGTTCCGCGGCGGCGATTATTCTTGACAGGCTGGCGGGAGACCGGTAATAATAAGCGGTTTTAACACTAACTGCGGACACGGATTTTTATAAGGAGGCTTAAGTAAAAATGAATATCCTCGATTCAATAGAAAAAGAGCAGATGAAGAGCATCCCAGAATTCGCCATCGGGGACACGCTGAAGGTATCGCTCAAGGTAAAGGAAGGCGACAAGGAACGCATACAGGTGTTCGAGGGCGTCTGCATCGCCAAGAACGGCGGCGGCATCCGCGAGACCTTCACGGTGCGCAAGGTAAGCTACGGCGAGGGCGTCGAGAGGATCATCCCGCTTCACTCCCCGCTTATAGCCGACATAAAAGTCGCCAAGCGCGGCAAGGTGGCGCGGGCGAAACTCTTCTACCTGCGCGAACTCTCCGGCAAGGCCACAAGGATAAAGGAGAAGGAATTCAAGGTCGAAGGCTCGGGGAAAGCCGAAGCCCATGTCAAAAGGGCCAGGGCCGAGAAGCCGGAGAAACCGGCAAAGGCCCCGAAGACGGCAAAGGCGAAGAAATAAACGGGCAGTAATTTATGTCGTCGAATAGAAAGCAGTCCGGTTTCGATTTCGGGGATGGCCTTGTGCCGTCCCTTTATTTTTTCGAGACGGACCTGGCCGGCCAGGGGTATGCCAGGATTGCCGGGGTGGACGAAGCGGGCCGCGGGCCGCTCGCCGGGCCGGTGGTCGCAGGCTGCGTAATCCTTAGGCCAGGCCAGGTAATCCCTGACGTGAACGACTCCAAAAAGCTCACCGAGCGCGAGCGCGACAGGCTCTGCAAGACGATATGCGCCGAGGCGTTCGATTTCGGCGTGGGAATCGTCGAAGCGGGCGAGATAGACGAAATAAATATATACCAGGCCGCAAGGAAGGCGATGCTCCTGGCCGTGCAGGATCTTCAGGCCCCTCCGGATTTCATACTCATAGACGCGATGAACGTCGAGCTCGACATACCCCAGCGTTCGCTCATAAAGGGCGATGCGAGGAGCGCGTCCATAGCCGCGGCGTCTATTGTCGCAAAGACTACCCGCGACCGCATCATGGTGCGCTACGACATGGAATACCCCCAGTACGGCTTCGCAAAACACAAGGGTTACGGCGGGGAAGTGCACCTCGAGGCCCTGAAAAAACACGGCCCGTGCCCGATTCACAGGCGCTCATTCCGGGGCGTGGTCAATCCGAAAGCTTGAAAATCCCAGGGGAATTCAGAAAAATTCCGCCGATAGTTGCCTTATTTGCTTTTAATTGTTACAATTGGATAATATGGATTTTTAGCGCAGCTGCCTCATTTATGGGGCCGTGTTGTTATAAATCAGGCAGCTACAAAACATAAAAAGCGGATTTTTCGGCTGAGCATCAGAACGACAATCATTTGGGAATCGGGCCTGCTCGTCGTTCCCGCGCAGGCGGGATTCCAGGGTTTAATCAAAATCCGGATTTGATGTTATCTGATTTCCGGGGGGAGGGGGAACCATTGGAATATTTCGACATTGTAAACGAAAAGGGCGAGGTAATCGGGAAGGCGCTTCGGAGCGAGTGCCACGGGAACCCGGCGCTTGTTCACAGGGCGGCGCACGTGCTGGTATTCAATAAAAAGGGGAGGCTTCTCCTGCAACTGCGCTCGAAGGACAAGGACATCCAGCCCGGCAAATGGGATACTTCCGTAGGCGGGCACCTTGGTGTCGGCGAGAGCTACGAGCAGGCGGCGCTCCGGGAGATGAAGGAAGAGCTCGGGGTGGACCCGCCGGAACTTGAGCACCTCTACGACTATCCCATGCGAAACGAGATAGAATCGGAGAACATACGAAGCTTCCTGACGCGGCACGAAGGCCCGTTCTCGCCTCAGAAGGAAGAAATAGAGGAGATTAAATTCTGGAGCCTCGAAGAGATTTCTTCCTCCATCGGCAAGGGCGTTTTCACGCCGAATTTCGAGACGGAGTTCCGGATGCTCGCGCTTTTTTTCAAGAAACCGGAAGACAAGCCGCTTCACTAATTTCCCCCTTTCCTGTGACGGGAGAGGGCATGGGACAGGGTGAACCAGTGAGCTCCGCATACCTTGGGACGCTTGAGACGGCAGACCCGCTATATTCCTATCTTGTCAGGGACGTTATGCCCAGGGTCAGGCTCGATGTCCGGAACCCGACCTTCCATGTAAGCCGTCTGTCCGGTTCGAACCTCGTATACCGCTACCAGGAAAGCGCATCTCGGTTAAACCTCATCGGGAAGTTCTATACCTCCGCCGAGGCCGCGAAAGGGCCGAAGCTTATCGGGGAATATCATAACCTCAGGAAGGCGCGGGCGCTGGGACTGACGGGGCCGCCGAACCGGGTCGTCCGGCCCCTCGGGAGCGAGAAAAGGCTGGGGCTTGGGCTGCTCGAAGAGTACGTGGACGGGCGGGATCTCGACCACTACATCAGGCGTGCCGCCTTTGAAGGCAGGCACGACAGGCTCAGGGCGCGGCTTTCCGACCTGGCCTTTTTCCTATCGGAGTTCCACAAGAGGACGACTTCGGATTTTCCGCTCTCGCTTGGACGTTCGTCCGATTATTTCGAGCGGATACTCGCAAAGCTCTCGAGGAAAGGGCTTGTGGACGAACATCTGGGAAGGGTTTTCAGGAAGCTCAAGGATGCGTGGCTCGAGAGGGACTGCATGAAAAACGACCGCCGTGTTCTCGTGCACGGGGACGCGACGCCGACCAACTTCATCTTCCCGGAGAGCCGGGGATGCATAGCCATAGACCTCGAGAGGATGAGGCCGGACGACCGGATGATGGATGTGGGAATGATCTGCGGGGAACTGAAACATTCCTTCCTCTGGCGCACGGGGAACAAATACGTCTCCGAGGAGCATATCGGGCATTTTTTAAGCGAGTATGCCGGACATTTCGGTCAGCCGGAAAAGGTCTTCAGGAGCATAGCGCGCAGAAATCCATTCTACATGGCCCTGACGGAGCTTCGCATAGCCAGGAACTCCTGGCTCGACCGCGAGCACCGAAGGAGGCTTGTCTGTGAGGCGCGGGAATGCCTCGCCTGGGGGCTCAAGCTCTCGTGAGATTGCATGGAGGACATAATCTTTGAACGTAAAGGCCCTGGTGTTCGACCTCTACGGGACGCTTGTCAACATCCGCACGGACGAGCAGGACCCAATTCTGTATTCAGAGCTCAGCAAGTTCCTGTCTTACAGCCATGTGAATATATCCCCGGAAGAACTGAAGGAGGAATATTTGAAGGGCGTAAGACGATCCCTGGGCGCCGGGAAGGAACAATACCCGGAAGTGGACGTGCGCCGGATATTCACGGGAATTGTAGGTTCGAGGCGCGAGGGCAGGGCGGAGCCTCGCACGGCCCTTATTGCGGCAAGGCTCTTCCGCTCGCTCTCAAGGAAGCATTTCGAGCCGTTTCCGGGAATTTACGGTATGCTGGAGCGCCTGCGGGAGCAGTTCCCACTGGCGCTCCTCTCGGACGCGCAGAGATGCTTCACGGAGCCGGAGATAAACCAGCTGAAGCTGGGGTGGTTTTTCGACCACATATTCCTGTCCTCGGATTACGGCTTCAGGAAGCCGGACCCGAAATATTTCCGCATGGGCATCGACGCGCTCAAGGTGGCGCCGGAGGAGGCCTTATACGTCGGAGACAACGCCTTCCGGGACCTCTGGGGCGCGAAGAAGGCCGGGATGCGGATGGCGCTCGTTAGAAGCGACGTCCGCGAATACGACGGCATAAAACCGGATATTTACATAGACGAGATAGCCTCGCTCGAGCAGGCAATCGCGGATATGTTATAATTTAAAAAAGGGATGCAGAACGTTGTGGCGATTGGAGGTTTCCAATGGTAAGGTCTATTGGCCGGGATGAACTCAGGCGGAAGCTCCATGAATCTCCGGGCAGGGTGATACTTGTCGATGTCCGGGAGAGAGACGATTACGAAAAGGAGCATATAAGGGGAGCCATATCGATACCCATTTCCGAGTTGTCCATGCGCGTACAGAAGGATTTCGGCAAGGACATGGAAATTATAGTCTACTGCGGAGCCTTCGAGTGTACGCTGAGCACAAAGGCCTCCGAGATTCTCCTGAACATGGGGTACGAAAACGTCATGGAGTACGAGGGCGGGCTTAAGGACTGGAAGATTGCGGGCTTCCTGACGGAAGGGCCCGAACGCCTCGCCGCCTAAGAGATC
>JAKAHE010000035.1 GCA_021815285.1 Nitrospirota bacterium | reverse complement strand
TTTATGTGGACGAGTTTCATAATTTCCTCACCCTTTCTTTTGCCAACATCCTATCGGAATCAAGAAAATATAGTCTCAATCTTATCCTGGCTCATCAATATATCGAGCAGTTGGACGAAAAAATACAGGCGGCGGTATTCGGCAACGTGGGCACGATTATATCTTTCAGAGTCGGGGCGGAAGATGCAAAATACCTGGCAAGAGAATTTCATCAGGTATTTGGGGAGGCTGATTTAGTTAACCTCCCGAATTATCAGATATACCTTAAGTTGATGATTGAGGGCGTTACGTCAAAGCCGTTTAGTGCGGCGACACTGTGGCCACCATGCAAAGAAACAGAAGCTTTTAAAAAACAGATTATTGATTTGTCTAGAAAAAAAATCGGAAAATTAAGAACCAAGGTAGAAAGAAAATCCTTTAATACATACGAAGCAAACGCTACGATTAGACAGGAAATTTTATTCTGAGGAAGTTTTAAAAAACAAGTTAGCTACTAAATTCTAGCTCTTAATTTGAATAAAATGAATTTTTTTACCTTCTGTCCGGACCAATGTTCCTTATGCTTAAGAAATTCATTCGAGGCTGCCTTAATCTGTGCTGTTTTAGAAGTTTGAACTCTTTTACATTGCCCCACAATCGCACTAGTATCTTGATGATGGGCAAGTATATCAATACCATTTTGAGATTGCCCTGGCAAACCATAAACACGACTAGAAACAATATCGGGTTCTTTTTCAAGAAGATCACTACAGACATACTGGAAATCTTCGTATGAAAGAGATAATAAAAGCTGCACCGGATTTATTTTCTGGGACATATTTAACTCTTGGAGATAAAAACTACCGGAAACTTCTGACTATCCGGGATGCGAGTGAAGGTGGGTAACCTTTACACCAGTATTGAAGATGTCCCCCTGTCTACAATGTGCAGGTTTTTCAATATCTAAAAACAACTGACAAATTGCCGTGGCGTCAACATTTGCCAGCTCCTTGGGTTCAAGCTTGTGAAGTCCTCCGCCATAAACACGACCTTCACTGAGTAGTTGTTTGGGAGCGATTGCATTAAGGACTTCCCAAACGCGGCGTATTAACGCCGGATCGCGTTGAAGCGCATGTGCAAGTTGTGCCTTTGGGTACATTGCCAAATAGACATTAGCAACGGTCGCCTTAGAGTTGTTGAGAATAAAGCGGAATGGACGGCCGCTCTTCCTATCACCCCTACCTAAATAGGTGCATACAATGGGTGCGGGCGGGCGATTCTCCTGCGCGTACCAAGGCGTGCGATGGCGACAGATGTAACGTTCCTGAGTCCCGCGAGTCTTGCCTTCCTTTTCGAGGTAAGTATAAAGAGACGGAAAGCGGGTCTTAATCTCAGCTGCAGCAAGCCGCGTATTGAGAAGAAAGAGTTGATGCGGGATATTAGGAAGTCCGTTGTGGTCGGCCTTTACTTCGTCGTTTGGCAAGTAACGTGGGCTAGGCAGGATTGGGTGAAAAACTTCTATGGGAAGGCCGCGAGTCGTGATCTCTTTGGCGTCAAGAATGAAGTAGTCATTGTCACCGGTCGCAAGGCCACGCTTAATTTGGAAGAAATCCGATAGGGTTGGACGGGATTCCCTGTTGCGTATGTCCGCAGCAGGGAAACGTGTCCATTTCGGCTCTTTGGCCAGTTCCTGTACCGATACTCCACGCGAGAGTTTAGGTTTGAGAAGTGTCCCGCCAAAAGTAAAAACTACGGAGTGGTCTTTAGGCGGGGGGCCTTTACGGAACCAGACAATGGCCGAGGACACAAGGGCGTCAGCAAACTGCACATCATTCGGATCGAAACGGTGAATATGCAAGAGCGTCACGCGTTCGAGAAGGTAGCGCTTCACGGCTTGGCCATAGTTCACATCCATAAACTCGCTCGGAATAAGCCAGCCGGCAATACCGCTTTCAGTCATCCACGCATGAGAGAGGCCGAGGAAGTGGCAGTAAAGGCTGGCGAGGCCACTAATCTTCATGCCGCTCACTTGCTGAGTGAGAACTTGCAACCGGGTCTTGTCGCCATTCTGCAAATGGTGATGCCGCACATAAGGCGGATTGCAGATGATGAGATTAAAATGAGGCGAAGGAGCGGCGTGCGTAAAATCGGTAAGCTTTATCGTGAGGCCGGAATCTGCCCACAGTTTAATAGCAGCCTCTCCATAGTGAGGATCTATTTCGAAGCCAAGGGCTTCGGCAATTCTCTTTTTCGGGAAAATCTTGCTAAATGCGTAATAGAACGCGCCAGTTCCAATGGCGGGATCAAGAAAATGCACCTTTTCACCAGTAGGGAGGAGCGATGCTGCATATCTCAAAATATCCTGCGCGAGGGCAGTTGGTGTCGCAAACTGTCCGAGGCGGTTTCTTTCAGCCGGAGTCTTCTGACTATCGAGTTCGGCTTGAAGTGCTAAACGCTGCTGTTCAACAATATCAATAGACCGGGACATAATTAAATCCCAAATTGGGCCAAGTCATCGATGCGGTGCTCCCATACCCAATCAATGCCCTCAGCGGCTTCGTAACCAAGATAACCGCTCTCAAAGTAGCCGCACAGGAAGAGGTTGAATTGAACCTTATCCCCATAGGTGCTGCGGAGTTGCGCCATTTTCACGGCCTCTTCCTTACGGCGCTTATTGGTATTAGTGAAATCTCCGGCAGACTTAGCCTCAAAAAATATGGGGAAATCCCCCTTCTTTGCACTGTTAGGCATAATAACTGCGTCAATCGGAATGTTGACGCTCTGGACGCCGCCTTCGAGCTTTACAGGTACGTTCAACCGAAAGCTGAAAGTGCCGGGCGGCATGGCATCGAAGCGCGTGCCGTTACCAATGGGGATAAGCTTGTAGCTACGAGCCTCAAGCCATGCCTCGATAGCGGCAAGCTGCCGCTTTTCCTGTGCATTGCGGATTATAGGATTCGCAACCGCGCCACAAAGGCGGTCGGCGACTATGGTAGCTGCACGATGAATCTCCGCCTCGGTGGGTGGCTCTTTTCGGCCAAGCCAGACGAAAATATCGGGATCCGCCATCTTTTCTATGATGGCTGCAATTTTAGTGAGTTCTGCATCGATTGCGGTAGCGGACATGCGCAGAGGGAGTTTCTTTTCGGACTCCATGCGCTTGACAAGGCTGGTTGAGACGCCAGCGAGACCAATGAGCCGATCTACTGCGAGCGGCGGGCAAGTTGACATGCGAAGTGTCGGAAGAATTTCTGGATGCTCACGAATGATCGCCGGTTGTATGTTAGTGATGTTGCCGGTCGAATGAAGCGCAGCTTCAACGTCCTTCGTAGTCTGAATACGCGTAGTGCGGAAGGCATGCGGCGCAAACTTCATAAACCAGTCGTTATACATATCCACTGACTGAGCAATGTCAGCTTTCCAACGATTCGGTTTGTCTAGATTGACTACCATGCTTTCCTCAGTTTGTACATACTTTTGAGGAATTATACCGTAATGCCGTTGTAAATCAAGAAAAAAGCCCGCAAGGCCAAGGGTCTACAATTAAATCTTAACGTGCAACATTGGAACCCCAAGCCTCTGCCGCTTGTTTTCTCCTTTAAATAGTTCCGTCTTTCTTTCCGGCACGTCCCCACGTTCGCCTTCATATTAAGTGCTGTTAGCGGCCAGTTAAACCCCGCACTTAGGATCGAATCAAACCCCGCCATTTCGACCCCCGGGTCTGCCTCTGGTCACCCCGTCGGGTAGATCCAGCCAACACGTCCTGTTGAGGCTCAAAGCGGGCAGTTTAGTCTCAATGCCGACTAACAGATTCTAATAAGGGGGTCAAAATTTGGTGTCCATATGGTGTCCATAATAGAGCTAAATCGGCCTAAAAGCTACTGACAGAATCCGAGACAGAAACAATGAAGTTGTTCTTTATAATTAAATAGTTAGAGTGGATTATCAAGTAATATCAAAGGGTTTAGGAAATGGCCTGAAATGCATTTTGAGTCCAGCGCGTCTACCAGTTTCACCACGCCGGCATCTGGACGTGTGAGACCCGTGAACTTGAAATATATTATACATCCGCCTCCCAGTCAACCTCTTTTTGCTTGCGCTGATACCATGCGATTATATATAATCCAGATACTTAAAGGGCGAACTTATCATGCTTACCGGCTTCAACACAGATTTCCGGTACAAGGGTACCGTTTATCATGTCCAGACGGAGGATAACGGCACATCCAATCCCGTTATCGTCACCCTCCTGTACAAGGGCGGAGCCATACTCGCATCCCGGAAGACCAGCTATGCCGATATCCTGAAGTTCAACAAGCTGGAGAAGGTCGTCCGGGAGATAATGGAGGAGCAGCACAAACAGGTCATAAAAGACCTGGTTGCCGGGAAATTCTCATCCAAAGAGGGGCAGGTCTCGCAGGCGGATATGCCGGCGCCTGCCAAGGCCTCCGGCCCGTCGGTAAAAACGAAAGCCCAGCATGGCAACGAAACCGAGGAAGAGGCCGTTAAAAGATCGCTCGAGGAGAAAGGGCTGGATACTGAAATTCTTGATTACCTGGCGTCCGAGGACGACCAGGGAGAAAAGGGGGATTGATTTTGGCGCTTGCGGTTGACAGTATACAAGGGCTTACAAGGACGGCCTGCACGATAAGGATGGACATTGTCGAGATGCTGAACAAGGCCGGTTCCGGGCATACCGGAGGTTCTCTTTCGGCGGCTGACATCGTCACCGCGCTTTATTTTCACAAGATGCGGCACAACCCCTCCGACCCGAAATGGCCCGAGCGGGACAGGTTCATCCTCTGCAAGGGGCACGCGGCTCCGGTGCTCTATGCCGCGCTTGCGCGTTCAGGCTATTTCCCGCTCGACGAGCTTAAAACCCTCAGGCAGTTCGGGAGCAGGCTTCAGGGGCATCCGGATTCTAAAAAACTGCCCGGCGTGGAAATATCCACCGGCTCTCTCGGGCAGGGGCTGTCCGTGTCCTGCGGCCTTGCGCTCTCCGGAAAGATGGACGAAAAGTCCTGGCGGGTTTATGCCCTCCTGGGCGACGGCGAGCTCCAGGAAGGCCAGGTATGGGAGGCGGCGATGGCTGCTGCTCATTACGGCCTGGATAACCTCACGGCGATAATCGACAACAACGGGCTCCAGATCGACGGCGCGTGTTCCGAGGTCATGTGCGTGGATTCCATCTCCGACAAGTTCGCCTCCTTCGGCTGGGATACCATCAGCATCGACGGCCACAATATGGAAGAGATCGTAGACGCGCTCGACCGCGCGGAGGCACACAAGGGCAGGCCGACGGCAATAGTCGCCAGGACGATAAAGGGGAAAGGGTGTTCTCTCTTCGAGGGGAAGGTGGAATATCACGGGACGCCGCCGTCGGACAGCGAACTGGCTGTGGCGCTGAAGGAAATAGGGGGGCGGCAATGAACAAGGTTGCTACAAGGGAGGCGTACGGCAAGGCCCTCCTTGAGTTGGGAAGAAAAAATCCGTCGGTGGTAGCGCTCGATGCGGATTTATCCGGGTCTACAAAAACAAAGGTGTTCGGGAAGGAATTCCCGGATAGATTCTTCAATGTCGGCATAGCGGAGCAGAACCTCATGGGCATAGCGGCGGGACTTTCGCTCGGCGGAAAGATTCCGTTCGCCAGCACGTTCGCGGTATTCGCCACTGGCCGGGCGTGGGAGCAGATACGCCAGTCCATATGCTACCCCGGCCTGAACGTGAAGATTGTCGCGTCCCACGCCGGGATTACGGTTGGCGAAGACGGCGGCTCGCACCAGTCCGTCGAGGACATCTCGCTCATGCGCACAATTCCCGGCATGACGGTCATAGTCCCTGCGGACGGCGTCGAGACGGCCAAGGCCATTATGGCAATGGGGGAATATACAGGCCCGACTTATATCAGGGTAGGCCGCGCAAAGACGGAGCTTATCTATGACGACTCCTACGACTTCAGGGTAGGGAAGGCGGACGTCCTTAAAGAAGGCGACGACGCGACAATCATCGCCTGCGGCGTGATGGTGCCGGAGGCCGTGAAGGCCGCCGCGGAGCTTCTGGCCGAGGGCGTCAGGGCCGGCGTGATAAACATGTCCACAATAAAGCCGATCGATTACGAGGCCGTAATAAAAGCCGCGAAAGCTTCCGGCGCGATAGTCACCGCAGAGGAGCATTCCATAATCGGCGGCCTGGGGAGCGCAGTGGCCGAGGTAATCTCGGAGTCCTGCCCGGCGCCGCTTGTGCGTGTCGGCATAAAGGACATATTCGGTACCTCCGGCAGACCGGACGACCTCATGGAACGCTACGGGTTGACGGCGCAGGCCATAAAAAATGCGGTAAAAGAGGCTGTCGCAAAGAAACCTCGCAAAGTCTGAAAATGATCCAGTTCTATCACGTCACAAAGTCCTACGACGGGCGAAAGCCCGCCGTAAGCGACGTTACGTTCCAGCTTAAAAAGGGCGAAATGGTCTACCTGACCGGCCCGTCCGGCGCAGGCAAGAGCACCATCATAAAGCTTATTCTCTGCGCCGAGGAGCCGGACGACGGACAGATACTTGTCGCCGGGAGGAACGTGGCGAGACTGAAGCAGAGGGACATACCGGGCCTGAGACGGAGCATAGGAGTCGTTTTCCAGGACTTCAAGCTTATAGAACGCAAGACTGTCTATGAGAACGTGGCGCTCTCGCTTCGTGTGGCAGGGGCGAGGGACGAGAAGATACGGGATAAGACCGAGGCCGTCCTCAAGGCGCTGGACATCTACAAGAAAAAGGACAATTACCCTCTTGAACTATCCGGCGGTGAGCAGCAGAGGACGGCGTTGGCGCGCGCCCTTGTGAAGGAGCCGGTTATTCTGCTTGCGGACGAGCCGACCGGAAACCTCGACTACGACACCACGCAGATTATCATGGGCATCATAAAGGACATCAACGCGCTTGGGACGACGATTATCCTCGCCACGCACAACCGCGAGCTTATCGAAATGGCGCCGCGCCGCATCCTGCACATCGAGGCTGGAGTGGTAAGCGAGTAATCCGCAATCATTGCCGCTATAGATTATTCTTCCGAAGCGGGAATTTTTCTGTTATAGTATTCTTTCATGAAGATAACCATCCTCGGCTGCGGCACGTCTTTCGGCGTGCCGATGATTGCCTGCAAGTGTCCCGTATGCGTGTCACCGGACCCAAGGAACAAGAGACTCCGCGCATCCATTCTGGTAACGAAGGGAGACCGTAACGTCCTTGTCGATACGGCGACGGACCTGCGCGCGCAGGCTATAGCCAACGGTATAGACCACATAGACGCGGTTATTTATACCCATCCCCATGCCGAGCACACGCACGGCATAGACGAACTCAGGCGGTTCAACTGGATTCAGAATTCCTCCATCCCCTGCTATGCAAGCCCTGAGACGCTCAGGGCGCTCCGGGATAATTTCAAATACATATTCGTCCTCCAGGGCAGGCCCGGCTGGCAGCCGAACCTTACCACGCACGAGATAGAGGAACCGTTCGAGCTCTTCGGGATGAAGATTACTCCCGTCGAGGTTATGCACGGCGACCTGCCGATTTTCGGATACCGTTTCGACGATTTCGCATATATAACGGACTTCAGCGAGATACCGGATGAATCGATGGATCTGCTTAAAGGTCTTTCCGTCATGGTGATCGAGGCGCTCAGGGTGGAGCCGCACCCCTCGCACGTGACGATTGCGCAGGCGATGGAATATGTAGAGGCCCTTAAGCCTGGAAGGGCGATATTCACGCACATGGCGCACGGGTTCGATTACGCGACTGTGATGAAAGAACTGCCGCCGGGCGTGGAACTGGCATACGACGGCATGGTCATTGACACGGGAGATTGACATGGCGATTACGCGGGAACAGATTCATGCGATGGCGACGGGGTTTCAGTCCTCCAAGATAATCCTTGCGGCGAACGAACTGGGGATATTCAGGCTGCTGGCCGGGAAGGGCATGAACGCGGGCGAGGCGGCAAGCGCCCTGAACCTCGACAAGGAGGCGTGCGGGATGCTCATGGGCGCGCTTGTCGGATTGAATCTCCTTGAATATAAAAGAGGGAAATTCCATGACGCCCCGAACGTAAAAAAATATCTCGGGGATGATTCCGACGAGGGCCTGTCATGCATCTTCAGGCACATGAACCACCTCTATGCGTCATGGGCAAATCTCGACGCGGTCGTGAAAAAAGGCAGAGGGAGAGTAAAAAAGGCGTCGGAACTTCTGTCCGACAGGAAGATTAACAGCGACTTCATCTGCGGGATGTTCGAGGTCGGCTATCCTACTGCGCAGAGGTTCGCCGAAGAGACGGATTTCAGCGGCGTCAGTAAATTCGCAGACATAGGCGGCGGCCCGGGAGTATATCCCGTCAAGATAGGCGAAAAACACCCTGGCATAAATTTCGTGATAGCGGACTATCCCAATACGATAAAGGTTGCTCGCCGGTATGTAAAAAAATACGGGATTGGCAAAAGGGTGAAGCTCGTAAATTGTCCGTTTTTCGACACCGGTGAGCTTAATATCGGGGACGGTTTCGACATGGCCCTCCTGTCCCAGGTGCTCCATGCGGCTCCGGACGACAAGGCAAAGGGACTGATTAAAAAAGTCTTCGGTATTCTGCGCCCGGGCGGGCGCATAGTAATAAACGAGAATGCCAGGAACGACGACGCCTACTCTCCGCCTCCGCCGCTCGTGTTCGCAATCAACATGCTTATCCAGAACGCCGGGCGGACGTATACCATAAGCGAGCTCAAGGGCTGGCTCAAGGAATCCGGTTTCAGGAAAATCAGCGCAAGGAGGCTTCACGAGCGTTCCGTGCTCGTGGAGGGGACAAGGCCATAAGTCGGCGCATAGGGGATTGCGTGACCGCGCTTTCGGAGAAGGACAAAAAATATATCTGGCACCCGTTTACCCAGATGAAGGACTGGGAGTCGGAGGAGCCGCTTGTGATAGAGCGCGGCAGTGGAAACTACCTCTACGACACGGAAGGCAGACGCTATTTCGACGGCGTGTCCTCGCTATGGGTGAACGTCCACGGGCACAAAAGAAAAGAGATTGACGACGCTGTAATAAAACAGGTAAGGACGCTCTCTCATTCGACGTTCCTCGGACTTTCCCATCCGCCGGGTATTCTGCTTGCCGAAAAATTAATCGATATCGCCCCCAGAGGACTAAAGCGTGTTTTCTATTCCGACAACGGCTCGACCGCCGTCGAGATAGGGCTTAAGATGGCCTACCAGTACTGGAAGCAGAAAGGGGAGAACCGTCCTCTTTTCCTGTGTCTGAAGGAGGCCTATCACGGCGATACCATAGGATCCGTCAGCATGGGCGGTATGGAGCTTTTCCATGAGATATTCAGGCCGCTCCTCTTCAGGACCGTCAAGGCGCCTGCCCCGTTCTGCTACAGGTGCGGGCTTGGAAAAGAAAAGGATTCATGCGCGATGGCCTGCGCGGACGAGCTTGAGAGGCTGATACGGGAGAACAGGGGTAGAATCTCCGCGCTCGTGATGGAGCCGCTCGTCCAGGGCGCGGCGGGTATGATAATGCACCCGGAAGGGTATCTCAGGCGCGCGAGGGAACTTTGCGATAAATATAATATCCTGCTCGTGGTAGACGAAGTGGCGACGGGTTTCGGGAGGACCGGAAAAATGTTTGCGTGCGAACACGAAGGCGTCTCTCCGGACATAATCTGCCTCGCCAAGGGCATAACGGGAGGCTATATGCCTCTGGCCGCCACATTGACGACGGAAGAGGTATACAAGGCGTTCCTGGGTGATTACGCCGAGTTCAGGACGTTTTTCCACGGCCACAGCTATACCGCAAACCCCATTGCCTGCGCCGCCGCACTGGCGAACCTGGAGGTCTTTGATAAAGATGAGACCTTAAAGCACATGCCGGAGAAGGAGGAAACCCTGGCGGATGGCCTGGAGAAAATAGAAAGACTACCGCGCGTCGGGGATGTGCGCCGCAAGGGGTTTATGGTCGGCATCGAGCTTGTGAAAGACAGAAAGACGAAGGAGCCTTATCTCCCCGCCGATAAGATCGGAATCCGGGTAATAACCGAGGCAAGGCGGCTTGGGCTTATAATACGGCCCCTGGGGAATGTCATAGTCCTTATGCCGCCGCTATCCTCGACGCCTGTCGAATTGAAAAAAATAACGGAGATTACCCGCAAGTCGATTATATCCGCGACCGGATATCAGAAGCCCTGCCCGGGATGAATCTGCGAATATCCGCGCCCCGCCCCTGCCGCTCCCGGAAGAAATAAAGCCGCGCGCCCCTGCTTGAGCCCATGGGAGTGCCGAGGATTTTCTTCTGTTTCATCACTCCCTGAACTGCATACTCCGGCTCCTGGAAGACAATATTGGACGCGTCCCAGAAGGCCGTAACGACCTTCGGGCCGAACGGGAAATCATTTAGTGGACTGTCGGCCGGAAGGACTACCCTCGATAGCGAAATCCCGATTTTTGAGATGAAATGGTTCTGTAGATATACGATATTGCCGCCCTTCATGAACACAAACGGGAGCGTGCCCGCAAACGGTATGTCCTGAAGAAGCGGACGCATTTTTATCTGCGCCAGTCCGCCCTCTTCGGAGCCCACCTTCAGCGTAACGAGCCTGTCGTTTCCGCTCCACGAGAACGAGCCGCGCGAGCAGCCTTCACGGGCCTGGTTATTCTCCGCGCAGAGGTGGTCGATAAAGAAGCCTTTCCTGTCTCCGAAGTGGACGTAAGAGGGCATAATCCCGAACTCGCTTGCAAAATTCCTGCCCCGGCGCCCGTATCTGGCGGCGTAAATCCCGCCCATGGTAAGGCCGGGAAAGATTTCCGCAACCTTAAGCTGCTCCGGCACCCGGTCTTTTATTTTTCTCACGGGAACCAGGTATAGTATTATCATGCAGAGCGATTTCACGACACCTCTTTTTCAAGCAGGTCGTAAAGCCTGTCCCTTTCCTGTTTTAATTCATTATACCACCGCGTAATGGCCGTAAGCTCATTAAAATCCGTATAAACCGCCGGAACAGCGAGTTTTTCCTCAGCCGATTTCAGCTCGTTTTCGAGCGATTCTATGTCCCGTTCCAGTTCGGAAATCCGCTTTTCTTTTAATTTTAAATCCCTTTCCCTTTTCTTTTCAAGCGCTTGCTTTGATTTACGTTCATCCCATGCGGCCTTGCCATTGAAACCGGCAGACCTGTCGCCATTCCCGTTGGTTGTTTCCTCTGTGGCGGCCTGTTTTTTCCCGAGCGCGTATGAGTAGTTTCCCCAGTATTCCTTCAGGCCAAGTCCTTCGAGTTCATAGGTTTTATCTGCGAAGCCGTCGAGGAAATACCGGTCGTGCGAGACGGAGACGACAGCTCCGCCGAAGCCCTTCAAGGCCTCCTCGAGGGCCTCGCGCGACGGTATATCGAGGTGGTTCGTGGGCTCGTCCAGGACAAGCAGATTTGCGCCCGCGAGCGCTGTTTTTGCCAGGGAAAGCCGCCCCTTCTCCCCGCCGCTCAAGTCTGATATTCTCTTCTCGACGCTGTCCCCTGAGAATAAAAACGCGCCAAGCATGTCCCGTATCTCCTGTTCCGGCGCAAGAGGTTTGACGCTCCAGAGCTCGTGGATGACGGAATTGGACTCCGTAAGGCCCTCCATGCCCTGCGCGTAATAGGCGGTCTTTACGCCCTGCGACATAAAAACCTCCCCGGTATCCGGCCTTATCTCTCCCATTATTATTTTAAGCAGAGTGCTCTTGCCTGTTCCGTTTCTGCCGATTATCCCCGCGCGCTCGCCACGCCTGATTGTAAGGGAAATGTCCTTGAGGACAATCTTATTCCCGAAAGACTTCGATATTCCATCGGCCTTCACGACGGTATCTGACGAGCGTTTTGTCTTATCCCATCCGAAAGAAAGCGTTTTTGCGTCCGTTACGGGCTTGCCCGGGAGGTCGAATCTCTCGAGACGTTTCTCGCGCCCTTTGGCCTGCCTGGCGTTCACTCCGGCGCGCATACGGTTGATGTATTCCTTCTCCTTTTCCAGCCTTGCTGCCATGAGGTCGTAATGCCTCTGTCTTTCCGCAGTTCTTTTGTCCTTCTCTATCCTGTATGCGCTGAAGCCCCCGCTGTATTCCTCGGCATGGCCGCAGTCTATCTCAACTATGCGCGTAACGACGCGGTCGAGGAAATAGCGGTCGTGGGATACTATGAGCGCCGCTCCCGGATATGTCTTCAGAAACTCCTCAAGCCAGAGTATCGCCGGGACGTCGAGGTGGTTCGTCGGCTCGTCGAGCATGAGCAGGTCGTTTTTCGAAAGAAGGGTTTTAGCGAGGAAGAGGCGGGTGCGCTGGCCGCCGCTTAAGCTGGAGATTTTCCTGTCGAACTCGCTTTTATCGAAGCCGAGGCCCGCCAACGCCCCCGCGACAAGGTTGTCGTAGGCATATCCGCCGCTCTTCTCAAACTCTTCCTGGAGCAGGCCGTATGCTTCGAGGGCCGGCGCGGCCCCGGAATCCGGGCAACCAGCCTCCCCGGGCGTTGCGGAGAGCGCCGCTTCAGTTTCATGGAGCCTGTGTTTCAGAAGCAGGATTTCCGGCCTCGCAGAGAGCATCTCATCCATCAGGGAATTTGCCTCGCGGTATTCGGCCTCCTGTTCGAGGTAGCCAATTTTCGCACCCCTGGAGATGGCAATCTCGCCTTCGTCGGGTGCGGTTCCGCCGCTTATAATGTCGAGCAGGGTGGTCTTTCCGCTTCCGTTCCTGCCGATGAGGCCGATCTTTTCTCCCGGAGAGACGGTGAGGGAGACGCCTTTCAGGATTTCTCGCGCCCCCCAGGATTTCTTTATGTCTTTAAGGGATAGCAGGCTCAACTCTCAATATTCCTGCTGCTCGGTCCTGTCCTCGAAGCGGGCGTACCTGGATATGAATGTGAGGTTTACGTCTCCGGTGGGGCCGTTTCGTTGTTTTCCTATGCTTACCGTGGCCTTGCCTCGCCTCCCGCAGATGCACGGGGCTTCGGGAAGGCACTCGCATTTCTTGTAGAATTCTTCGCGGTAGATGAACATTATCACGTCCGCGTCCTGCTCGATGGCGCCGGACTCACGGAGGTCTGCAAGCAGAGGCTTCCTGTCCGTGCGCAGCTCGACCGCTCGGTTAAGCTGGGACAGGGCGATTACGGGGCAGGCGAGCTCCTTGGCAAGCCCCTTCAGGGAGCGGGAAATATCGGAAATTTCCTGCTGGCGGGACTCCGCGCTTCCGTATCCGCGCATAAGCTGGAGATAATCTATTATCACGAGCCCCAGGCCGCGCTCGCGCTTTAGTCTCCTGGCCTTGGCGCGCATCTCAAGGACGTTCAGGCCGGAGGAGTCGTCGATAAAGATGGACGCCTCGGAGAGTTCCCCGGCGGCTGTGGTGAGGGAGTTCCAGTCGCTCTGCGCAAGGTGCCCGGTGCGGACTTTCTTCCCGTCTATGCGCGCCTCGGACGACAGCATCCTGAGCACAAGCTGTTCCTTGGACATTTCGAGCGAGAATATTGCTACTGGAAGCTTGTCCTTTATGGCGACGTTTGCGGCGATATTCAGGACGAAGGCCGTCTTGCACATCGAC
>JAKAHE010000212.1 GCA_021815285.1 Nitrospirota bacterium | reverse complement strand
CGGCTCTCCGAAGCTCAGGCCCCGGCGGGACTTCACCTCGACGAAGACAATCACGTCCCCGTCTTTTGCGATTATGTCGAGCTCGCCGGCTTGAGTCCGGTAGTTGCGTTCGAGGATTTTGTACCCGAGCGCTTTCAGGTACCTCTCCGCCATGTCCTCGCCGCTCGCCCCGAATGCCTTCGCGTCCATGAATGCCTATTATCGTAGATGTCGCGTGGAGTTGTCAAGGGATTTGGATGACAAGCGGTCTCGCGTGCCGGGCGATCAACTTTATCGCCCTCTCCAGCAGCCTTTTGTTCTCCCCCGTGTAAACCCACGTGCTCCTGCCGGAGGGGTGCGGGAGCGGGATTACCAGCGTCTCGAAGCTGTGGTACCGCCGGGGAAAAGCCCGCCCCACCGCCTCCGTGAGTTTCATCGGCCCAAGAAGCCTCTCTATTGCGAGCTTCCCGATTGCAAGTATTACGGCGGGTTCGATTATCCGAAGCTCCGAGACGAGGTATTTCGCGCAGTTGTGCAGCTCTATGTCCCGGGGTGTCTTGCGGCGGCCATGCTTGTCCGGGCCGGGATAGCATTTTGTCACGGATGTCATGCAGGCATTCGCGCGGAAGGATTCCTCCGGGATGCCCGCCTCCGCCAGCCAGGAAAACAAGGTTTTTCCCGCAGTCCCGGCGAACGGTCTGCCCTCCCGGCACTCGATAAGCCCAGGCGACTGCCCGACGCTCATCACCTTTGCGCCGAACTTCCCGGACACGATGGGATACGAAGGCTCCGGTATCCTGCACATCGCGCAGGGGCGGATAAGCGAGAGGAGGCGTGAGAAGTCTTCGGAAGCGCTGTTCACGCACAAAATTATAGATTACTTTCAGGCCGGGGTAAAGAGCGAATCGGGCGCGCCCAGCCCCATTCCCGCCACGCCGCCGGTTCGTCATTCCCGCGAAAGCTCATGCCCGTCATTCCCGCTAAGGCGGGAACCCAGCGACTTTTGTTACAATGTTTCACACAGGTCGTTCCAGTAAGGATTAGATTTCTCGATAAACTCCTTTTTCCAGGAACGCGTCCACTTCTTCAACCGCTTTTCCCTTGTCAGCGCCTAAATTACCCACACAATGTTAGAGAGAACCCTCTTTATTTAGCGGCTGATTCCAATATGTCCATTATGCACTTCATAATCGCAGCCGGGCCTGGAGGGCACCCCGGTATGTATCCGTCCACCGGCACTACAGACCGCGCCCCGTCCAGCACACCATAGGCCCCCCTATATACGCCGCCGTCCCTTGCGCAGTCTCCGCAGGCTATTACGATTTTCGGCTCAGGCGTGGCAAGATACGTCTTCTTTAGCGCCTCTGCCATGCCGAGCGACACTGGCCCCGTAACGAGTATTATGTCCGCATGCCTGGGCGAGGCGGTGAAATCTATCCCGAAACGCGAGACGTCGTAGACAGGGTTCCCGAGCGCCGTGCATTCCCACTCGCAGGCGTTGCAGGAGCCCGCATCCACCTGCCTTATTCGTATTGAGCGCTTGAATATCGCGTCCAGCCGCGCAGGCAGGCAGGCCTCTAATACACCCGCCGCATCGCCGGATGCCGCACGGATGGCGTCCATGCCGAGCGCGGGTTTTTTACTGAAAAGGTTTGAGATTATTTTTCCAAGCATGGCCTATAAATCGCATCCAGAGTATGAGAGATTGAAGCTCTTGTTCACCAATGGGAAGTCCGGCACGATATTCCCGTGTATGGCGTAAGATATAAGCGGCCAGTTGCAAAAAGACGCCGAACGGACCTTTACGCGCAGAGGATTGCCGTCCCCGGCGGCCTTTACCCAGTAGAAAATCGAGCCCCTCGGCCCCTCCGCATAACCAAGGGCAGACCCGCCGGCCGGGAATTTACCTGCGGCTGTCATTAGCTCTCCTTCGTGACGGCGCTCGATGAGCGAGTCTATAATCGAAAAGGAGCATTCCGCTTCATCCCGCCGCACCATCATCCGGGAGTATACGTCGCCCTTCCGGTATGTGTGCGCCTCGAATGCAAGGTTCCCGTAGGAGAGGTGCGGATGTGCGCGCCTTATGTCGTCCGATATGCCGGAGGCCCTCGCCGCCGGGCCTGTCGCGCCCATGCGGAGCGCAATCTCACGGGAAAGAAGGCCCGTGCCCTCAAGCCGCTCCATGTGCGAGACCGAGTCCAGCAGAAACTCCATGAAATCCTTAAACCCGCTCTTTACGCCGTCGAGGGCGGATATTATCCCGTCGGCGTCCTCGAATATATCCCGCGCAACACCTCCAATAACGTTTATTCCCCTCAAATACCTGCTGCCTGTAAGCCTGGCATTCAAGGCCATGAGGGCCTCTTTCAGGATGGCCCCTTTGGCGTAACCGACGGCAAAACCCGTCCCGGCGCACATGTTTCCGATGTCGCCGATGTGGTTATATAGCCTCTCCAGTTCTATCAGGAGCGTCCTGACGGCTTTCGCGCGGGGGGAAATATTTATTCCCGCCATACGCTCAACGGCCATGCAGTAGGCAGAGGAATGCGAAAAAGACGACACCCCGGATATCCTTTCCGACAGTTTTACGCCGTCCTCAAAACCCCTCGATTCGAATAATTTTTCCGTGCCCTTGTGCGTGAAGAATAGCCTGGGGTCTAAGTGATATATCGTCTCGCCCACTGCGCTGAAACGGAAATGCCCAGGCTCGATTATCCCGGCATGGACGGGACCGACGGGTATTTCATAGACCCCCTGGCCCTTCACGTTCATAAACGGATAGCTGTCCTCACGCGAGAGATCCGTGATCTTTTTTATGTCGGCGGCTGTCACGTTCCGCCGCAGGGGATAAACGTCCCCGTACATCCCGTGCAGGCAAAGAGGACGCGAGTCCGGGTGGCCGACCGGAATTATCCCGAACATATCGCGCATCTCGCGTTCGTACCAATGGGCGGCGGGAACAAGAGGTGTTATGCTCTCATAGGAGAGATTGGCCTCCGTGAGCTTCATTGTCAGGATGTCGAAGCGGTCTTCCCCCGGGGGCGAGAACACGGCATAAACCCTGAAGTGCCCGTCCAGCTCGCGCTCGTCCGCGGCAAACATCGTCCGCAGGAAATGCCTGCGGGAGTATTCCGCGCATTTCCGGGGGAAGTCGGCGGCGGATACCTCTATATGCTGTTCGTTTTCAGGATACACGCGCTGTTCCTTGGTTTCCTTATCCGCCTATTATCCCGGCGGAGAGGGTTATAAGC
>JAKAHE010000034.1 GCA_021815285.1 Nitrospirota bacterium | reverse complement strand
CAAGACCGCGAAAGAAAAATACAACGCGGTCATAGAAGACATCATCGATTGCAACAAGCGGGGCCAGCCCGTCCTTGTCGGAACCATCTCGGTCGAAAAATCCGAGCACATCTCGTCTCTTCTTAAAAAGAAGGGCGTCAGGCACAATGTTCTTAACGCGAAATATCATGAAAAAGAATCCGAGATTGTCTCTCAGGCTGGACGTTCGGGCGCTGTGACGATAGCCACGAACATGGCTGGCCGCGGCACCGACATCCTCCTTGGCGGAAACCCGAAGATGCTCGCAAGGCAGGAATTGCTTGGCAAGGGGATAGACCCTGATGAAACCGACCCGGCAGTAGTGCAGGCGGAAGTGGAAAAGTGGAAGCTTTCAACTGACCAAGACCACAGGACGGTTGTCGAGGCCGGAGGGCTGCATATCATCGGCACGGAGAGGCATGAGTCAAGACGTATCGACAACCAGCTCCGTGGCCGTTCAGGACGTCAGGGAGACCCCGGCTCATCGCGTTTCTACCTATCTCTTGAAGATGATCTGCTAAGGATATTCAATTCCGAGCGCATCGCCGCAATAATGAACCGCCTTGGCATTGAGGAAGGCGTGCCCATTGAGGCCAGGATGGTCAGCAAGGCTATCGAGAACGCGCAGAAGAAGGTCGAAGGCCATAACTTTGACATACGAAAGCAGCTCCTTGAATACGACGACGTGATGAACACGCAGAGGAAGGTTATCTACGAGCAGCGAAAACAGGTGCTCGCAAGCGACAACCTGAAACAGGACGTTCTGGAGATGATAGAGGACGTCTCAGCCCAGTTTGTCGATACTTTCTGTGAACAGGGAAAATATTCCGAGGAGTGGGACTTAAAAGGTCTCGCGGGCGCGGTCAGGAAAAACTTCTCTGTTACGCTCGACCCGGAGAAACTCCGTTCCGTGAACAGTATCGAAGAATTGAAGGAATCGCTTGCCGCGACTCTCAATGAGGCATACGAGAAAAAGGAACAGGATGTAGGGACCGAGTTCCTTAGGTGGCTCGAGAAGCGCGTTATTCTCGACATGATAGATTCGCTCTGGAAGGAGCACCTCCTGAACATGGACCACCTGAAAGAGGGCATAGGCCTTCGGGGTTATGGACAACAGGACCCGCTCGTGGCTTATAAAAAAGAGGGTTTCGACATGTTCATGGAGATGGTGGACCGCATAAAGATGGACACGCTGGAGCGGCTCTCGACTGTCCAGGTGGTGCGCCAGGAGGCGATGGAGCGCGAAACGAGGCGCCGGCCACAGAAGCTCGTGATGAACCGCGGCGAGCAGGGCGAGGAGCCGAAGAAGCCTGTAAGGGCGGAGAATAAAGTCGGGCGGAACGACCCCTGCCCGTGCGGCTCCGGCAAGAAATACAAGAAGTGCCACGGGCGGTAATTAACCGCGGATTGACACGTGGTCGTCTGAAAAACTTATAATCCGAAGTTAAAATTGTTCTCTTTCCCTGAGGCCACATGCGCTATAAGATTGCCGGCATACAGATGTCCTGCTCGGACAGCACAGAGAGGAACCTGAAGAAGGCCTCCGAGATGGCCCGCTATGCCCTTGAGAACGGGGCGAACCTCGTCGCATTCCAGCAGCTATTCCATCTGCCGTGGTTTCCGGCAAACCAGGACGAGGGTGCGTTCAGTCTTGCGGAAGGCGAGGACGGCGCGGCAATATCGAAAATGAAAGAACTTGCGCGCGATGGGGGCGCGGTGTTTGTCTGCCCGATTTTTGAGAAATCATACGGCGGGAAATATTTCAATACGGCATTCGTAATCGACACCGATGGGAGTATCGCCGGGAAATACAGGAAGGCGCATGTCCCCGACATACCACTCTGGCGCGAGAAATTTTATTTCCAGCCTGGCGACACAGGTTTTCCGGTATTCGATACGAAATACGGGAAAGTCGGCGTCCAGCTATGCTGGGACGTGTTCTTCCCGGAGGGCTTTCGGGCGCTGGCGCTGAAGGGCGCGCAGGTAGTCATTGCCCCGACTGCCGCCGCGTTTGCTTCGGCCTCGAAATGGGAAAGGATGACAACATCCGCAGCGATTGCGAACGGAATGTACGTCTTCCGCGTGAACCGGGTGGGCGGCTCCGAGCGCCAGCGCTTCTACGGCAAGAGTTTCCTGGCTAACCCGTTCGGCGAGATTGCCATAGAGCCTACAGGCAAAAGCGATGCGGTTGTCATGGCTGAGATAGACACGGATACAGTGTCCGAGGCGCGCGAGCTCTGGAACTTCCTGGGCGACAGGCGCCCGGAGACATACGGAGACCTCCTGGGGGAGTTTAATTAATTGGCATGGTTTAAAAAAGTAAAAGCCCCGAAGGCCCAGCAGCCGGAGAAGAAGGTCAAGATACCGGAGGGCCTGTGGGTAAAATGCGACAACTGCAAGGAGATTGTCTACAAAAAAGAGATAGACAAAAACCTCAAGGTCTGTCCGAAGTGCGACTACCACTTCAGGATAACGGCTAAGGAACGCCTTGATCTTATAGCCGACGAGGGAAGTCTTGTGGAATTATTTCCGGACATAGCGCCGAAGGACTTCCTGGAGTTCAAGGATACCGTCCGCTACAAGGATAAGCTGAAGAGTTCCCAGGGCGCAACGGGCCTGAAAGACGCCATAATCGCTGGCGAGGCGACCGTCGGGGGTTATCCAGTGACCGTGGCGGTGCTGGACTTCGGGTTCATGGGCGGGAGCATGGGTTCCGTCGTCGGCGAGAAGATAGCCTTGGCGGCGGAGAATTCCCTTGAAAAGCGCATACCGTTTATTACGTTTTCGTCGTCAGGCGGAGCCAGGATGCAGGAGGGGCTGGTGTCCCTTATGCAGATGGCTAAGACCTCTGCGGCTGTGGCGAAGCTCGGGGAAATGGGAATCCCGTTCATATCCGTCCTTACGGACCCGACCTTCGGCGGCGTATCGGCGAGTTTTTCGAGCCTTGGGGACATTATAATCGCCGAACCAAGGTCCCTGATAGGCTTCGCTGGGCCGAGGGTAATCGAGCAGACTATAAAAAAACAGCTTCCGGAGGGCTTCCAGCGCGCGGAGTTCCAGCTTGAACATGGCCAGGTGGACATGATTATCGACAGAAAGCACCTGAAAGAAACGCTGGTGAATATCCTGACTTTCTTCCGTGGAAACGTAAGATGATGGACTTCGACCAGACGGTAGATTTTCTGTTCGGTCTTCAGAAGTTCGGGACGAAGCTGGGCCTTGAGAATACGCTCAGGCTCCTTGAAATACTGGGGCATCCGGAGAATGGCAGGAGATACCTGCACATAACCGGGACGAACGGCAAGGGATCGGTGTCGGCGCTTTCGGCATCCGCTCTGATGGCTGCTGGATACAGGACGGGTTTATATACTTCTCCGCATCTTGTCAGCTTCACCGAGAGGATGACGGTAAATGGGGAGGAAATATCAAGGGAAAAAGTGGCGGCGCTAGCGGACAGGCTGAAACAACTGCTGGATGCCCACGCGCCTGACATGAAGCCGACTTTCTTCGAATTCACTACGGCCATGGCCTTCGATTATTTCAGGGAGAAGAATACCGAGGCGGTGGCGCTTGAAGTCGGCATGGGAGGCAGGCTCGATTCTACGAACGTGATAACGCCGGAGTGTTCCGTGATAACAAACGTGGAACTGGAGCACAGGGAATACCTGGGGGATACAATCGAAGCGATAGCGCGTGAGAAGGCCGGTATAATCAAGCCCGGCGTGCCGCTCGTGACGTCGGAGGGCAAACCTGAAGTTTTGGATTACATAGGGGGCGCATGCCGGGAGAAAGAAGCCCCGCTTTACGTATTTAACAAGGATTACGGATACAGCGTTTCGGGCTACCGATGGGAAGGCGGGAAAATTATCCAGAAGTTCGACTATCAGGGGCCGGTTGGCGATATAAACGAGGTTGAAGTTCCGCTCGCAGGTGAGCATCAGCTCAGAAATGCCGCCACCGCCATCTGCGCGCTTTCGGTTATGCCCGGTATTACCGTCCCGGAGGACGCGATAAGGAAAGGTTTTGCGTCTGTAAACTGGGAAGGAAGGCTGGAAACAGTTTCGCAGAAGCCGCTGGTTGTTCTGGACGGGGCGCACAACACGGATTCGGCGAGGGTTCTTTCGGCGGCAATCAGGAAATATTACACAGGCCATTACAAACGGCTCCTGCTTGTCCTGGGAGTTCTTGCGGACAAGGATTTCCGAGATATGTCGGCTTATCTTCTGCCCCTGGCTGATAGCGTGATATTTACGCAGGCAGACTATGGCCGCGCCGTTCCGGCTGAGGAGCTTTCAAGGAAACTTGACATCGGAGCAATGGAAGCAACAGTCTGTGCTGACGTGCCTGGCGCGCTTGAAAAGGCGCTGTCCAAGGCCGGGTCGGATGACATGGTGCTGGTGACCGGCTCTCTGTATGTTGTGGGCGAGGCGAAGGCATGGCTGTCGAAGAGGGAGCAATTCCTTAAGGCATGAGACTTTTTTTATGTGTAGTCACGGCGATAATAATGCTTGCGCCCGTTTTTTCCGCTCCGGATGTTTTTGCGGATGGAGATAATATAGGCGGCACTATCAAGTCCATAGCCAATGCCAAAGAGCCTGTTACAATCCAGGCCGACAGCCTCAGGTATGACCGGAAGACTGATACCTATTTTGCCGATGGACATGTGAAAATTACGCAGAAAGGCTATACCCTGACATCCGAGAAAGCTACATTAAACGAGAAAACCGGGGACGCCGAGGCCAGTGGCAAGGCATGGCTCGTTTCGCCGGACAACATTGTTTTTGCTAATGTAATAAAAGTAAATTTCAATACCAAGCTCGGGGTTATAGAAAAGGGGAACATACTTGTAAAAAAAGGCAATTATCATATCGGCGGGAACCCGATGGAGAAGGTCGGAGAGCAGGAATATGTAATCAGGGACGGGAAGTTTACTACCTGCGACGCGAAAAGCCCGTTCTGGTATATGCGGGCCAGATCGCTCGACGTCCGGATGGCCAATGACGTTTTTGCGAAAGGGGCGGTTTTTTATATCAAGGGAGTTCCCGTGCTTTATATGCCTTATGTCTGGCTTCCGATGCTGAAGCCCCGCACAAGCGGGTTTATGATACCGTCGGGAGGATACAGCACAAAAGACGGGGCGAGAATTATAGAGAGCTATTACTGGGCGCCTGTAGGGAATTTTGACAGTACCCTTACGCTCGATTACAGGAGCCTGAGGGGCCTCGGCGTAGCCGACGAGATCCGCTACGCGCAGAACAAAGACACCTCGCTCCGGCTTTACGGCTACTACATGAGAGACCGCATCATTCATTCAGACAGGTACAACGTCTCGCTTAAATATCACGACCTCTTCACACAGGACCTATCCGGAGTGGCGGATATAAACTTGAGCGACAAACAATTTTTCAGGGATCTGACAGATACCGCTCGCGAGAGGACGCAGAGGACTCTGGATTCAAATATCTGGCTCGACAATCTCTGGGGTTGGGGCAGGGGTTATCTGTTCGGACAGTATACGGAAGGGCTTGACCCTACGCAGAATAACAACGCGATAGTCCAACGCCTGCCGGAAGCCGGTCTTAATGTCGTAAAGAAGCAGCTTCTAAACCAGCCGCTATACCTTAGCCTGGATTCCGCCGTCACCAACTTTTACAAGGTAAAGGGCGTCTCAGGCGGCAGGTTTGACGCCTTCCCAAGCCTTTCTTACAACTTCAACCTTGCCGGAATAAATTTCGAGCCGAAGGCAGGATACCGCGAGACGGTATACAGCCTGGACGACAATAACGAAACTAAGAAGTTCGATCCCAATACTGGCAACAGTGTTCAGGTGAACAAAAGCGACACTGAGCGCGGGCTTTTTGGCGCGGGAATAAAGGCGCAGGCAGACCTGTACAAGCTCTACCTTTTCAATAGCGGCCCGTTTGAAGGTGTGCGGCATACACTCGTCCCGACATTAGCGTATAATTACGTCGCCGGTCGGGGAGGTAAAAACTTTCCGGATTTCGACGGCGTGGACACACTCGACAGCGAAGAGGTAATGCCAGCCAACGCGGGCAACGAAGTCAAGGCGTTGTCTCCAAGGCGCAGCATGATTGCCTATTCACTCACTAACCGTTTCGTTCTGAAATATAGGGACGGGACTCAGGAGCCGAGGGTGGACTACCTGACCGTGAAACTCAGTCAGTTCTATGACTTTTACGCCGATACGTTCATAGGCACGAGGAGGCGCAACTTCTCAAGTCTTTACGGTGAAATAAGCTATCGCTCGTCATTGCGCCTCAGCTTAAATAACGATTTCCGCTACGACTTCTACCAGGGAAGCATACGCTCCGTGGATACAGACCTCCGATACGATTCAAAGGACAAACTCTGGCACGCAGGTATAGGCCAGAGATATTCGCTCGACGCGGAACAGACTTTCATGTCCCCTTCGTATTTCGATTTTTTCACGCCGAGCACCGGCTTTGCCACCGATTTCCTGCTCAACAAGGCCGAGGAAGAAAGCACAGTCAACTTTCTTACATTTGACGGCGGGATCAAACTGGGGACTCACTGGGACCTTTCGGCCAAGATATGGTACGACTGGCACACCAGGAACTTACGGGAGACGGATGGTTCTGCGACATACAGTTCGCAGTGCTGGGGGCTTACGTTCGACTACTTTAACAGTCCTACACGAAAACAGTATATGGTCATGCTGAATCTCAAAGGCATAGGGAACGTAAAGTTCTAAACGCGGGAGGCGCTTGTGAAAGGTCTGATACTTTCCGGAGGCAAGGGCACAAGGCTTCGCCCGATAACCTATACCAGCGCGAAACAGCTCGTGCCGGTGGCGAATAAGCCAGTGCTGTTTTACGGGATCGAGGCCATACGCGACGCCGGCATCACTGATATCGGCATAGTCGTCGGCGACACGAAAGAAGAGGTTATGGCGGCTGTAGGCAACGGCTCCGGTTTCGGCGTAAAGGTCACGTATATAGAGCAGCCGGAGCCCCTCGGTCTTGCGCACGCCGTGCTTGTCGCGGAGAAATTTTTGCAGGACGACCCGTTCGTAATGTATTTGGGCGATAATCTCATACTTGGCGGAATTAAGGAACTCGCGCAGGAGTTCATGCGTGACAAACCGAACGCCCAGATACTTCTTGCGAAGGTGGCGAATCCGAAGCAGTTTGGCGTGGCGGAGCTTAGGGACGGTAAGGTCGTCAGGCTGGTGGAGAAGCCTTCCGAGCCGAAAAGCGACCTCGCGCTTGTTGGCGTATATATGTTCGACAAAAATATCATCAAGGCGGCAAAAAGCATAAAGCCATCCGCCCGCGGGGAGCTTGAGATAACGGACGCTATCCAGTATCTCATAGACCAGGGATACACTGTGCATCCTCACATGGTAAACGGCTGGTGGAAGGACACGGGAAAGCTTGAGGACATGCTCGAAGCGAACAGGATGGTGCTCGACAGCCTGACCACCAGCCTTCATGGGCACGTCGATTCTTCGTCTTCCGTGGAATTCAAGGTAGTCGTGGAGAACGGGGCGGAGGTCATAAACAGCGTTGTTCGCGGCCCGGCGATAATAGGCAGGAACGCGCGGATTATCAATTCGTTCATAGGTCCGTTCACCTCCATCGACAAGAACGTCCAGGTGCTTTCGTCCGAGATAGAACACAGCATAGTCCTCGAAGGGAGCGTAATCAAGGAGGTTGACCGGCGCATAGAGGACAGCCTTGTGGGGCGCAATGTCGAGGTGGGCAAATCTCCGCTAAAGCCAACGGCGTACAGGTTCATGCTTGGGGACAATTCAAAGGTGGGGCTGCTGTAAATGTAGCTGCCTGATTCATCAGGCGGTTTAAAAAGCGCCCCATAAATGGGGCAGCTACAAATCATGGAGAAAAACGTGATCGACGGCGTAAAGGTTAAAAAGCTTCGCGTAATTCCGGACGAGCGCGGACGGCTTATGGAAGTCCTGCGCGCGGACGACCCTGAGTTTATAAAATTCGGCCAGGTATACGTTACCACCGCATGGCCGGAAGTGACGAAGGCGTGGCATTATCATAAGAAGCAGACAGACAACTTCTGCTGTGTAAAAGGAATGATGAAGGTTGTCCTGTACGACGACCGCGAAGGCTCACCGACTATCGGCGAAATAAACGAATTCTTCATGGGAGAGCATAACCAGATACTGCTCCAGATACCGCCGTTCGTATGGCACGGTTTCAAGTGCATCAGCGACACGGAGGCCATGGTGATGAACTGCTCCACTGAGCCGTATAATCCGAAGGATCCGGACGAGTTCAGAAAACCAGCGCACGGAAGCGACATCCCCTACGACTGGGCGAGGAAGGACGGGTAGATGAGGACGCCCCGGAAAATAATGATTACGGGAGGGTGCGGGTTCATCGGCTCGAATTTTGTCCGGCACATAATAAATAATTACCCGGATACGGAGGTCGTCAACTTCGACGCCCTGACGTACGCGGGCAGCCTTGAGAACCTGCGGGACATTGAGAAAAACCCGCGCTACAGGTTTATGAAGGGCAATATCTGCGACCCGCGCGCGGTTTTCGAGGCTATGAGCGGCGCGGATGCCGTGGTGCATTTTGCCGCAGAGTCTCACGTGGACAGGAGCATCGAGGATCCGTCTGTCTTTGCGATGACGAATGTTGTCGGAACGCAGGTGCTGCTTAACGCCGCTATGAAACTGAAGCCTGAAATATTTATTCAGATTTCCACAGACGAGGTTTACGGCTCGCTTGGGCGGGATGGATATTTTACGGGAGAAACCCAGCTTTCTCCGAACAGCCGTTTTTCCGCCTCAAAAGCTGGCGCGGATTTACTGGCGCTCGCCTGCCGGCATACTTTTGGCCTGCCGGTGGTCGTAACGCGCTGCTCTAACAACTACGGGCCATATCAATTCCCCGAAAAGCTCATCCCGCTTTTCATCAACAACGCCCTTGAAGGCAGGCCCGTCCCGCTCTACGGAGACGGCCTGAACGTCCGGGACTGGCTGCACGTTTCCGACCACTGCAAGGCCGTGGATATGGCAATGCGGAAAGGCGCGCCCGGCGAGATTTACAATATAGGCGGGAACAACGAGAGAAGGAATATCGAGATAACGAGGCTTATACTTAAAGAGCTCGGCAAGCCGGAGAGCCTTATAAACTACGTCACCGACCGCCTCGGCCACGACAGGAGATACGCGATAGATTCCTCCAAAATACAACGTGCTCTCGGCTGGAGACCGGAGGTTTCGTTCGAGGACGGCATCAGGGATACCATACGGTGGTACATGGAAAACCAGGACTGGTGCCGGGCAGTGGGAAAGTCGGTGGCAAGGTGAAGATAGCCGTTACAGGCGCGGTGGGAATGCTTGGGACAGACCTGATGGCGCGGCTGTCGGGCGCGCACGAGGTCGTCGGCCTTGACTTGCCGCACAGACTTGAATCGCAACGTGCAGGGGCGCAATTCGTTGTGCCGTTTGACTTAAATAAGATTTCTTTCCGCGCCTGCGACATCCTGGACGAGATAGCGATCCGGGAGCTTATAGCGGAGTTAAAGCCGGACTGGGTGATACATTGCGCCGCATATACGAATGTTGACGGCTGCGAGAAGGAACCGGATAAGGCGTTCCGCTTGAACGCCGATGGCGCAAGGAATGTCGCAAAGGGGGCCTGGGGAGCAAAAGCGAAGATGCTTTACGTCAGCACGGATTACGTTTACGACGGCAAAAAAAACAGCCCTTACGTCGAAACGGACTTGACCGGGCCGCTTAACGTATACGGACAATCCAAGCTTAAAGGGGAAGCAGAGGTATTGAGCGTCCTGCCCCGCGCGCTGATTGTGCGGACGTCATGGCTATTCGGGAAAAACGGCCCGAACTTCGTGGAGGCTATACTTGCGCAGGTTGGGAAGAAAGACGAGCTCTCCGTCGTCTCCGACCAGGTGGGAAGCCCGACATATACAGTAGATTTGGCGGACGCACTGATGAGGCTTGTAGATGCCGACGCATCAGGGATATTCCATGCGGCGAACGAAGGGTATTGCTCGTGGTTTCAGTACGCAAGAGAAATTCTGAGGCTCTCCGGATCCGACGGCATAAATGTAAAACCGATTACAACGGAAGAACTCGGGCGGCCCGCGCTCCGTCCGGCCTATTCGGTGCTTTCAAAAGAAAAATACAAAAGAACCACCGGACATCGTATGCGCGTCTGGGAAGAGGCGTTAAATGACTACTTGATACACAGGGAGGTTGCTATCAAATGAATATCTGCGTGGTTGGTTCCGGCTATGTCGGGCTTGTGACGGGCGCATGCTTTGCCGAGTTCGGGCTGAAGGTTACCTGTGTCGATAACGACGAAAAGAAAATATCAGACTTAAAGCAGGGAATAATACCGATATACGAGCCGGGGCTTGAGGAGATGGTGAAGAAGAACATGAAGGAGGGGCACATATCCTTCACCTCCGACCTCGCCGAAGCCGTTCAGAAGGCGCTGGTGGTCTTTATCGCTGTTGGCACCCCGCCAAAAGAAGACGGCTCAGCCGATCTCTCATATGTCGAGGAAGTGGCCCAGAGTATAGCATTGAACATGAACGGCTACAAGGTTGTCGTTACAAAGAGCACCGTGCCGGTGGGGACGGGCGAAAGACTGCGTGCCATTATCAGCAAAAGCCAGAGGGAGAAGGTGGATTTCGACATAGTCTCGAACCCGGAGTTCCTGCGTGAAGGCTCGGCCATAGAGGACTTCATGCATCCGAACAGGGTGGTAATCGGCGCCGATTCCGACCAGGCGATGGCGATTATGAAAGACCTCTACAGCCCGCTGTATTTAGTAGAAACCCCGTTCGTCCTGACGAACGTCGCCACGGCGGAGATGATAAAATACGCATCAAACGCCTTCCTCGCGGTAAAGATTTCTTTCATAAACGAGATTGCCAATATCTGCGAGCTTGTGCGCGCTGACGTTCACAAGGTTGCCATCGGCATGGGACTCGATAACCGCATCGGATCAAAATTTCTGCACCCAGGCCCGGGATTCGGCGGATCGTGTTTTCCCAAGGACACGCAGGCAATAGTGCAGATTGCCAAAGAGCACGGATACGATTTCAGGATAGTAAAAGCCGTGCTCGACGTAAATTATGAGCAGCGCGCGAAGATGACCGACAAGATACGCGGCGTCATGGGTGGCAATGTAGCCGGAAAGGTTATAGCCGTCCTGGGGCTTTCGTTCAAGCCTAACACAGACGACATGCGGGACGCGCCTTCCGTGCCAATAATTCAGGCGCTTCAGAAGGAAGGGGCCGTTATACGGGCGTACGACCCGGTGGCGACAAACGAGGCAAAGAAGCTTCTGCCGGATATTACATATTGCGACGGGCCTTATTCCTGCGCCGAGGGCGCGGACGCCCTTGTTATAATGACGGAATGGAACCAGTTCAGGATTATGGACCTTCAGAAGCTCAAGCACAGCCTGAAGAACCCGATAGTAATAGACTTGAGAAATGTCTACGAACCGGATAAGATGAGAGCGGAAGGTTTCAGGTACGCCTGCGTCGGCAGACACTAAAAAGGAGGCAAATTTGGCAAGGATACTAATTACCGGCGGGGCGGGTTTCATAGGCTCGCACCTGGCCGACAGATTTCTGGCAGACGGGCACGAGGTAATATGCGTTGACAACCTCATCACCGGAGACGTAGCAAATATCTCGCACATAAAAAGCGATAAGTTTACGTTTGTAAAGTATGACGTAACCAATTACCTCTTTGTGGACGGCCCGTTGGACTATATACTGCACTTCGCATCTCCCGCCTCTCCGATAGACTACCTGGAGCTTCCCATACAGACGATGAAGGTCGGCTCCCTTGGGACGCACAAGGCCCTGGGGCTTGCGAAGGAAAAGAAGGCCGTGTTCCTCCTGGCCTCCACCTCCGAGGTATACGGCGACCCCTTAATTCACCCGCAGACCGAGGATTACTGGGGAAATGTGAACCCTATCGGGCCAAGGGGAGTATACGACGAGGCCAAGCGGTTCTCAGAGGCCATGACTATGGCCTATCACCGCTATCACGGAGTAAGGACGCGCATAGTCCGCATATTCAATACATACGGGCCGAGAATGAGGATACGGGACGGGCGCGCGGTGCCGAATTTCATGTGCCAGGCCCTCAAAGGGGAGGACATTACCGTTTACGGCGACGGCTCTCAGACGAGAAGTTTCTGCTATGTCTCGGACGAGGTGGACGGCATAACGAGGCTTTTGTTCTCCGAGGTGGATTCGCCGGTAAATATAGGAAATCCTGCAGAGATGAGCGTGCTTCAGATGGCGGAAGCGATTGTAAAAATCACCGGCTCGAAAAGCAGGATAATTTTTAAACCCCTTCCGGAAGACGACCCGAAAGTCCGCCAGCCGGATATAACGAAGGCGAAGAGCCTGCTTGGCTGGGAGCCTAAGGTGGGGCTGGAGGAGGGACTGGCGAAGACGCTCGATTATTTCAAGAAGAAGCTGGGGGTGTAGAGGTGGCGGTTAAATTTCACCATCCCCTTAATCCCCTCCCATTAAGAGAGGGTATAATTGATGTTTCTCCCTCTCCCTCTCCCTTCCATGGGAGAGGGCAGGGGAGAGGGTGAACCATGAAAATCGTCAAGGGCATAATGCTGACCGCTTTCCTGCTTGCCGTGTTATCCGCCCCCGCCTTCGCCGCGGATCTGGATTCCGTGAATATCATCGAAAACAGCCCGTACGAGATTGGTTTTCTGTCCGGGTACGGCTGGGCGATGGATCATCACTACGTTCAGCCCTGCATCGAGGACGCGGTCTTCATGCCGTCGCTCTCTATACTCCTGACAAAAAAAGAACTTGGCGCGTCTTTTTACCGGGGTCTTGTCCAGTACCAGGCTGAGCCGGTGGTCGGCATTATAACGCATCCGAACGGAAAGGTTGAGGCGGGGCTTTCTTTCGCCGGTTTCAAGTATAATTTCACCGCGCTTCATAACCGGTGGTCTCCCTATTCCACCTTCGGATTCGGGGCTATCTACGAGCCCATCGGCCATAACGTCCAGGGGTCGGATTTCAATTTCATAATTCAGACCGGTTTCGGCGTGCAGTATTTCATAGACGACAAACACGCCATAAACATACAATACCGCTACCGGCACATCTCAAACGCCCACATAAAAGACCCGAACCGGAGTATCAATTCGAGCTTCCTGCTTGTAGGATTTTCCTTCTTTTGATATCCGTCTCCGGGAAGATTATTATAAAAGTATTGGAAGGGCCCGTGAAAAGCCTTACGTCTTCGCCGTAGAATTTCGCCACGCCGCTTATCATGCCCTTGAATAAACACGCGGGCAGGCGCTCCCATTCATCGAGGCCGTCGAAGCTCATAATCAGCGTGTCCCTGTCCCTCCAGTCGTAACAGAAGAACGGGCTTTCGCCGTCCGGGGCGGATATAGACGAGTGTATCTCGTTTAGCTTCAACAGGAACGACCTGGAGTCTTTCACATCCGTTCCTAGATAAGGGGTAATCTTTGGTATGTAATGCTTTAACCAATGCTCGCCGTAGATTTCCGCCGTCTCTTCAAGTGGAATATTCAGCGT
>JAKAHE010000033.1 GCA_021815285.1 Nitrospirota bacterium | reverse complement strand
TAACATAAAGGACAAGGACCTGACAAACTTCGGTTTCCTCGGATACCCGGTGCTTATGGCGGCGGACATACTCATTTACAAGGCGGATTTCGTCCCGGTCGGCATCGACCAGATGCCTCACCTTGAGCTTGCCCGTGAGATTGCAAGGCGTTTCAATAATTTTTACAAGCCCGTGTTCCCGGAGCCTCAGGCGCTTCTCACGGAGGCTCCGAAGGTGCCGGGCATAGACGGGCGCAAGATGTCCAAGAGCTACGGGAATGCGATTTACGTTTCGGATACCCCTGATGAAATGCGCAAAAAAATAAAAATAATGGTAACCGACCCTGCGCGCGTGAAGCGCACAGACCCGGGAGACCCGGATATCTGCACTGCGTTCGTTTTCCACAGCATCTATACTCCGGAGGCCGAGATGCCGGAGGTTGCCGCCGCGTGCCGGGAGGCCGCCGTCGGCTGCGTGGACTGCAAGAAGCGCCTCTCCGAATACATGCTCGCCCAGCTTGAGCCGATATACAAAAATCGCCAGGAACTGCTTTCAAGGCCGGATTACCTCGATTCCGTGCTTGCGGCGGGCGACGCAAAGGCATCGGCGGCGGCAAAGGCGACGATGACGGAAATAAGAGACGCGATAGGGATATGACCGACTACAGCATAAAAATCCCACTGTTCGAGGGTCCTCTGGACTTGCTGCTCCATCTCATCCGCAAGGAAGAGGTGGACATATACGACATCCCCGTCGCGCGAATCGCGGAGCAGTACCTGGAATATATAGAGCTGATGAAGGAGCTTAACCTTGAGGTCGCGGGGGAGTTCCTTGTAATGGCGGCGACTCTCGCGCAGATAAAGTCCCGGATGCTCCTCCCGCCCGCAGAAGGCGAGGGCGAGGATGATGGCGTAGACCCCAGGGAAGAGCTTGTCGAGAGGCTTCTCGAATACAAGAAGTTCAAGGAGGCGGCGGAAGAGCTTGGCGCGCGCGAAAAACTCTGGAGAGAGGTCTTCGGCCGTTCGGCGAAAGGCGCATGGGAGGACGGTGGCGAGCTTCAGGAGGAGGCGCTTTTCAACTTCGGGCTGATGGACCTGCTGGACGCGTTCAAGAAGGTTCTCGCCAGCGCCCCCGCCGGAAAATTTCATGACGTAGGTTCCGATGGCATAAGCATCACGGACAGGATAAACCAGATACTTGATCTGCTCTCAGGGCTGGACAGCATCACGTTCGACGGCCTTTTCGAGGAAGACAGGACAAAAGGCCAGGTCGTCGTCACGTTCCTGGCGCTTCTGGAGCTTGCGAGGCTTCGTGCGGTCAGGATATTCCAGTCCGAGCAGTACGGCGTAATCCGTATAATGAAGGCGGTGGCGGATGGAATTTCATAACATGAAGGCGACAATCGAGGCGCTTTTATATGTCTCGGATACCCCTTTGAGCCTGAAGAAAATAAGGGATACCCTGGACGACTCCGGGATAGATGCCGAGGGAATAAAAAACGCGCTTCTGTCCCTACAGGAGGATTTTAGCTCGGCGCACAGGGGCGTCAGAATTGCCGAGCTTGCCGGAGGCTACCAGATTGTCACCAGGCCGGAATACGCTCCATACATAAAACGCCTTCAGAAGATAAAGCCGCCGAGGCTGTCGTCTCCCGCCCTTGAAACGCTGGCTATTATCGCCTACCGCCAGCCGATAATACGGGCGGAGATAGAGGCCATCAGGGGGGTCAGCGCGGACGGGGTCATCAAGACCCTGCTTGAGAGGCGGCTTATAAGGATTGCCGGGCGGCAGGACGTTCCGGGCAAGCCCATAATGTATTCGACCACGGCGGAGTTCCTCCAGTATTTCGGCCTTAAGGACTTATCTTCGCTTCCGTCGCTTCGGGAACTGGAGAGGGAACTCGGCATGGAGGAGAATTCAATTCTCGGCAACCTCGAGCCGGAGCTTCCGGGCCTGGACGGGCCGGAAATTGAGCAAACCGTAATATCTTGAAAAAAGTTTTGACATTGCTGCGGACGTTCTGATATTATTTAAAACCTTCCCAAACTTTAAGGAGTTTTAAGCCTTGAAAGAGACCGAGAAGATATGGATGGACGGCAAGCTCGTCCCGTGGGCCGACGCCAAGGTGCATGTGATGGCGCACAGCCTTCACTACGGCCTTGCGGTATTTGAAGGCATACGGTGCTACAAGGGCAAGGGCGGCTCATATGTCTTTCGCCTTGACGAGCATATCGACCGGCTTTTCGACTCAGCCCACATATTCCAGATGGACGTGCCGTACAAGAAGGCTGATATAAAGAAGGCCGTCATACAGACTGTAAAGGCGAACAAGCTTGAGGAATGTTACGTCAGGCCGCTTGTATATATCGGCTACGGGGCGATGGGGCTTTACGTTTCCGGCCCGATTAACGTGACAATCGCCTGCTGGCCCTGGGGGGCGTACCTTGGCGACGACGGCATAAAAAACGGCATAAGGGTAAAGACCAGCTCCTTTACCAGACACCATGTGAATATCACCATGACCCGCGCCAAGGCCACCGGCTCGTATATGAACTCACAGCTTGCCAAGCACGAGGCGAGGGCGGCGGGCTGCGACGAAGCCATGCTTCTCGACCCCGAGGGATATGTCGCCGAGGGCAGCGGTGAGAATATTTTCATAGTGAGGAAGGGTATCATAAAAACTACTCCGCTGACGTCCATCCTTGAGGGTATCACGCGGGACTCCATAATCGAACTCGCGGCGGAAATTGGTTATCAGGTACGGGAGGAGCGGTTCACGAGGGACGAAGTCTATATCGCAGACGAGGCATTCTTCACCGGGACGGCGGCGGAGGTTACGCCGATACGCGAGGTGGACGGCAGGCTTATATCAAACGGCAAACCCGGCCCGGTCACGCTTTCGCTCCAGAAGACGTTTTTCGATATAGTTCATGGCAGGTCCAGGAAACACAAGGACTGGCTGACAAAGGCATAAATTTTGCCGGAGTGGTGGAATTGGTAGACACGCACGTTTGAGGGGCGTGTGGGGCAACCCGTACGAGTTCAAGTCTCGTCTCCGGCACCATAATAAAAAAGGCGTTCCTTCCGGGACGCCTTTTCTGTATAATTGGCATATGTGCAAGTTTTACCTCGACATAGAGGGCAAGGAGGACGAAGAGTGAAGAAGCTTATCCTGCTGGCGATATTGATACTGACCTGCTCCCCCGCTTTCGCAGCCGACCACTGCTGCCGGGTCAGGACTTTTAACGGCAGGGAAATACGGGAGCGCCAGAGGCTTGTCGAGAATAGGCCCGTCGGCGCGAGGATTGCCTTCTGGGCGGAAAATTTTGTGGGTTTTCCGTACGATACCGACCCTCTTGGCAGGTATGTGCGGAAGAAGAGGATTGTAACCGACCACAAAATGGACTGTATGTATCTGGTGTTCCGCTCCGTGGAGCTTGCGCTCTCCAAAACGCCGGAAGGGGCCGTGAAAGAGGCGCTATATCTGCGGTTCAAGACGAGGGGAAAGCTGGATAAAGACGGCAATGTCGTAAACTACGACGACCGCTTCCAATACGCCGAGGACATGATAGCGTCCGGCAAGTGGGGGAAAGACATAACGTCAGAGATAGCCCCGACGAAGGAAATTCCCGGTTCAAGGGGTTATAAGACAGTGAAGTATATTCCGAAGGCCGAACTCATGAAAGAGAAATACTACTCGCGCCTTGAGAGCGGGGACATAATTTATTTCATAAAAGACCCCAAGAAGCGCGTTGTCGGCGAGATTGTAGGGCACCTGGGCATCATAAGCCGCGAGACTTCCCTTAACGGGACTACCGTGTACGTAATCAATGCAAGCGGAACAAAAGCCTCCGCCGCGGTTCGAGTCCGGTCGACCGGCGGCGGAGGTTATGTAAAGAAAGTCCCGTTGACCGATTATCTCTCAAAAACAGGCTTCATAGGGGCGAAATTTACGCGGTTCTGATGTCCCCGGCCATGCCGGTTGCGCCGGATTAACGCCCCTCCTCGCGCTGTTTTGGCCGCTCTTTTTTCCCTTCTTTTCCTTTAGGCTGGGCGGGCCGCTTCTGATTTTTTACCTGCCCTCTCTGGCCGGACTGGCCTTTCGGCCCTGGGGCCGCCGCTCTGCCGGCCTGGGGCGCCCTGCTTCCCGGCGGGGCCTGAAATTCCCTTGTCGTCCGGCCCGACGGGGCCGGCCTCCCCTCCGGCGAAACTCGCTGCCTGCCCCTCTCCTGGATTGCGGGCCTTGCCGGAACCGATTCGCCCCTTCTCTCTTGCGCCCCCGGTTGTCGAAGACGCCCCCGTTCTCTCGCGGGTGCAGTTCCTCTGCCGGGAGGCGCCGGGCGGTTCCTGTTGAACTGCGTTCTCGGCCACTGTTTCCCGCCCTGAAATGTGCCGGGCCTCTGTCCTCTTGTTTCCGGCTTCACAGGCGCAGGTCTTCTGCCGGGAGCGGCTCCCGGTCTTCCGGCTGGGGCCTTTCTGCCGAGATCCCTGAAGGGCACCCTCTGCGGTTTCCTCCCCGGCTTGAACGCGGATGCACCTTTCGAGCGGGCAATAGCCCTTTTCTTAAGTTCCGGGATGACCTTCTGTATGCGCGCGGGTGGCAGGTGTTTTGGTTTTACCCCGGGCCGCGGGTCCATCGTGGCACGTATCGGTTTTATGTGCCTCGCGGGGGTTCCGGGCATGACGCGCGCTCCCATCGCGCCCGGGTGCAGGAATGGGTTCTGCCGCCCGGATATCGCCATGCGGGTAGTGTGGCCCCTGAGGAAGTTGTTCCTGTTGACTACGACTACGGCGTTATTTACCCTGCTGTTGATATATACGTTCTTTATGACCGTCACGCGCGTGACGTTGAGGTTTACGCTGTGCGGGCCGTAATATCCGTAGCCGTAATATATCTCGCCGGGGGCAAGCGGAACCCACGAGACCACGCCGCCGCTCCATGCCCAGCCGACGTATCCGGGCGACCACCATACCCCGATCGACGGCGCGGGAGGAAGCCAGTACCAGCCGAGAGACAGAGACCAGGACCACCTGCCGTAATGGAAGCAGGCATACCAGGGGTCGTAGGGGAGCCAGACGTAATCGCCGTTTATCCAGACCCACCTGCCGTTGGAATACGGAGACCACGCCGGGCCAACCGCCGGGACCCATACATTGCCGTAACCGGGGTTGTCCACCCACCGTCCGCCGCTATCGAACTCGTAGCTGTATTCGTCGAGGGCGGGCGGGAGATACCTGGCGCTCCTCGAAGGTCTGGTATAGCGATCCCACCTGGCATCGACCCACCTGTCCCAGTCGTCCTTCTCCGGCAGGGCGCTCGTATTTATGCTGCCGTCGGTTTCTATTTCGACCATATCGCCCGCGTTTATGTCGGAGAGGCCCGCCGTGCTCTCAAGCTCGACCCTGCCGTCCGCGACGCCTATCTGCGTGGTTCCGTCCCCGAGGACGGTGACGCGAAAGCGTGCGCGGTCGTAGGCCCGGACCGAGGCGTTCGGGGTATCCACCTGAAAGACGTCGTCGCGGCCCATGTGCCTGGTGGCGAAAGACGCCTCGCCTGAGGCAAGACCCACCTGGATTGCAAGGCCCTTGCCCTGCTCCATGTCGGTGATGTCGAGCTCGGTCTGGTAGTTCAGCCAGGCCATGTGCCCGCCGGAGAACTGGACTTCTATCTTCGAGTTATCCCCGGCCCAGAGCCTGTCGCCGTTCTGAAGCGAGAAATTGGGCGAAAGGGCGGCCCAGGCGTTCGTGTCCTTGCCGTTGAAAGAGCCGTCTCCGCGAATCAGCGTAACACGCGCCATCCCGAGGCTGCTTTGCGCGCCCGCGCCATCGTCGGCTGACGCGCGGCCAAGGAAGCATGAAACCAGAAAAATGGAAAGAATAACCAAAAAAACAGGTCTTGCCCGGCGGAAAAGGATTCTCATTTATTCCTCCATACTTGTTGCCGATGGGATTCCGATTTATTCCATTATATCATTTAAGCTTGAAGAGCATTTCCGAAAAGGTTATCATATTTAATATCTTAGACGCAAGGCCTGACAAAAAGATTACATGAATCGGCTGACCTCGGAGGCGATCGTGGAACTGGACGACGACAAGATGTGTTTCGTGTGCGGGCAGGACAATCATGGGGGATTGAGGCTTGTTTTCAGCCTGGACAGGGAGAATAAATCTCTTGCGGCGGATTTTACTCCCGCGAAGACCTGGCAGGGCTATAAGGACGTCGTCCACGGCGGCATAATCTCCGCCGTCCTCGACGAGGCCATGACGAAGCTCGCGTATTCCTTTGGGATGAACGCCGTTACCGGGAAGCTTACCGTGCGGTTCAAAAAGCCGCTGATGGTGGGCGAGAATGTCCGGGTTACGGGCAGGATACTCAAGGAATCGGGGCGGACTGTCGAGGCCTCTGCCGAGGCCGTGAAGGACGACGGGACGGTTGTGGCGGAGGCGGAAGGGCTGCTGGTAAAGGTCAAATGAAGCGGAAATTTGCTGCGACCGATGGAGTTTGTCATTGCGAGGAGCAGAATGCGACGCCGCCTGCATCTGATCAGCCTCTGCGTTCAGGATGGAGTTTGTCATTGCGAGGAGCAGAATGCGACGCGGCAATCCAAGAATTTTAGAACCGGAGATTGCTTCACTTTGTTCGCAATGGCAGCAAAATGCAGGACGAGAACCATATGAGAAAATATGTCGTTGTATCCGGCCTTGCGGGTCTTTTTGCCCCGTTTTTTTTCGAGTTCGCCTGGCACTTTCTGAGGGAGGATTTCGGTTCCTGGTCTGTCGTGGTCTTCTGGCCGGGTTCCGTCTTCCTTGCCGACCCTGGACGGTCCGCTAACGCGAGGTTCGGATACCTGGCGCTCTCGATTGCCGCAAACGGCGCTTTCTATTCGGTTGTCGGTCTGGTTTTCTGGGGAATTATGCACAAGAGCCGGTGGTTTCTGCTTGTTTTCATCCTGCCTGTAATGTGGTTCTGCTACAGGGTGTTCGTCCTGGTGAATTCTTAATATAATTATGGACATGGCACAGAAGGAAAAAATTCTCTCCCTCATGCGCGAGAAGACCTACCGTCCGCTCCTTATGAAGGAGCTTATGCGCTCCCTTGGCGCGCCTAAGGAGGAGAGGCAGGATATAAAGCGAGCCGTGCGCGAACTTGTCAAAGACGGCGAGATTGTAAAGATACGCGGCAACCGCTACGGGCTTCCAGGAAAGATGAACCTCGTCGCCGGGACGCTCTCCGTCCACCCGGACGGCTACGGATTCGTGATGCCGGATTCAGAGGGTGCGGCTGATATTTATGTCCGCGCAATCGCCATGATGGGCGCCATGCACGGGGACAGGGTCGTGGCGCGCATAGAGCGGGAAAAGGGCGAGGGCAGGCGCGAGGGACGCATTATCCGCATCCTCGAGCGCGCGACAGACAGGGTGGTCGGTAAATACGAGTCCGGGCGCGGCTTCGGAGTGGTCGTCTCGACGAACCCGCGCATCACGCACGATTTCTACATCCCCCCGAAGGAAAAAGGCGGCGCAAGGGACGGGCAGATGGTCGTGGCAAAAATAAAGAGATTCCCTGAGCCGCACAGGGCGCCTGAGGCGGAGGTGGTAAAGGTCCTCGGGCTTCCCGGAGAGCCTGGGATTGAGACGGACGTCGTAATCGAGGAACACGGGCTTTCGACGAGGTTCTCCGGCGCGGCCATGGAAGAGGCGCGGGCCGCGGCGCAGAAGGTTACTGATGCCATGCTTAAGGGGCGTATCGACCTTAGGGACATGCCGACCGTTACGATAGACGGCGAGCGCGCGCGGGATTTCGACGACGCGGTGTCCGTCGAGCCTTCGGGCGCTGGAAACATCCGGCTGTTCGTATCCATAGCCGATGTGGCGCATTACGTAAGGCCAGGCTCCGCCCTGGACGAAGACGCGCGCGAAAGGGCGACGAGCGTATACTTCCCGGACAGGGCGCTCCCGATGCTCCCGGAGGAATTATCAAACGGGATATGCAGCCTCAATCCGGGCGTGGAGCGTCTGACGCTGACGGCGGAAATGGTCTTCGACAAAGACGGAAACCGCGTCTCATACGACGTATACGAGAGCGTGATAAAAAGCCGCGCGCGCATGACGTATACCGACGTAGCCGCGATTATCGAAAGGGACGATGCGAAGACGAAAGGGCGATATTCCGGCCTGGTGGAGAATTTCCTGCTCATGCGCGAGCTTATGGAGCGCCTGAACAGGATGAGAAGGAGGCGCGGGAGCATAGACTTCGACCTCCCGGAACCGGAGGTGATACTCGACCTGACGGGCAAAACTACAGCGATTGTGAAGGCCGAACGGAACCAGGCCCACAGGCTTATAGAGGAGTTCATGCTCGCCGCGAACGAGACCGTGGCGGCGCACCTCGAATCTCACGGAGTGCCGTTTCTGTATCGCGTGCATGAGGAGCCGGACGAAGAGAAGATGGAAATCCTGGGGGATTTGGTGAAGGATTTCGGGCTTCCCTGGCCCGCGGGAGGGAATATCAGGCCCAAACATTTCGCCCATCTCATGGAAAAGCTCCAGGGCCGCCCGGAGGAGAGGTTTTTAAATACCGTGATACTGCGTTCCATGAAGCTTGCGAAATATACGCCCGAAAACGCGGGCCACTTCGGGCTTGCCGCAAGGTGTTACTGCCATTTCACCTCGCCCATCAGGAGATACCCCGATCTAAGCGTCCACAGGGCCTTGAAGGAGCTTCTAAAAAAGAAATCCCTCCCGGCGGAACGGAAGTCGGAAATCGCCTCTTCCCTCGGCTCGCTCGGTCAGCACTGTTCGTTCATGGAGCGCGAGGCGGAGGAAGCGGAACGCGAGGTCGTTGAGATAAAGAAACTCCAGTTCATGACGGACAAGATAGGCGGCGAATTTACGGGATATATCACGGGTGTAACGGCGTTCGGGTTCTTCGTGGAGCTGGACGAGTATTTTGTGGAAGGCCTGGTGCGGCTTACGTCGCTTCACGACGACTACTACAGCTATATGGAACGGGGACATTCCCTGGCCGGCGAACATACCGGGCGGACGTTTCGGCTGGGCGACAAGGTGGACGTGATACTGGAGCGTATAGACCTTGAGCGGCGGCAGATGGAGTTTTCCGTCGCCGGGATGGATGAGACGAGGAGGCAAAGGCGCGAGCCGGTCTGGATGAAATACCGTGCCAGAGGGAGGAGAAAATAACTGTCATTCCGAGCGGAACCGAGGGATTCGCAGTTGACTTGTTTAACTTTTATCTTGACAACCCGCTACTTATAAGGTATAAAAATACCTTCGATTTCTGGAGGTGATAATAATGTACGCAATAATAAAGACTGGCGGGAAACAATACAAGGTCGCGCCGGGCGATGTCGTAAAGGTGGAAAATCTTGGGGCAAAGGCCGGGGAGACGGTCGAGATTTCCGACGTTCTCCTTGCGGAAAACGCCGGAGACGTTAAAATCGGCAATCCGACGCTTTCCGGGGCGAAGGTGACAGCCGAGGTCGTGCGCGAAGGCAGGGCCAAGAAAATACTCGTTTTCAAGCACAAAAGGCGCAAGAACTACCGCAAGATGCGCGGCCACAGGCAGGATTTTACGGAGCTTAAGATTAAAGAAATTACGGCGTAAAGGGCCGGTAAATTTAGCCCGTCGTTCCCGCGAAAGCGGGAATCCAGGAATTTGGATAAAATCTATAATTTGCCGATTAAACTATTCGGGAATGACGAAACGTAAGGAGTTTTGACATGGCACATAAAAAGGGCGTCGGCAGCTCCAGGAACGGGCGGGACTCCAATTCTCAGAGGCTTGGGGTGAAGCGCTTCGAGGGCGAGCTTGTTACCGGCGGCAGCATAATCGTCAGGCAGAGGGGCACAAGGATTCATCCGGGGACGAACGTCGGTCTCGGCAAGGACGACACCCTGTTCGCAATGATACCGGGGATTGTGAAGTTCGAGCGGTGGGGCAAGGACAAGAAGAAGGTAAGCATATGCGCCGTCCCTCAGGGAGAGGCTTAAAACCGCCGAAAGGATTTTAAAAAGCCCCGCATTGGCGGGGCTTTTTTATTTGATTATGTTCGTGGATCTTGCCAAAATATATGTAAAAGCTGGGGACGGAGGGCGCGGCTGCGTCAGCTTCCGGAGGGAGAAATACGTCCCCAAGGGCGGCCCGGACGGCGGAGACGGAGGCCACGGCGGGAACGTAATAATCAGGGCGACAAGCCAGCTTAACACGCTGCTCGACCAGAAATACCAGCAGCATTACACCTGCAAGGACGGCGGCGACGGCAGGGGTAAGCAGATGACCGGACCGGACAGCCCGGACATCGTCGTGAAAGTCCCCGCCGGGACGATTGTAAAAGACGCCGAAACCAGCGAAATCATTGCGGATCTGTCCGAGGACGGGCAGGAGGTTATCGCCGCATACGGCGGGCGCGGCGGCAAGGGGAATACGTTTTTCAAGTCCCCCACGCATCAGGCCCCGCGCTTTGCCCAGGCGGGCCTGCCGGGCGAGGAGAAGACGCTGCTCCTGGAGCTGAAACTCCTTGCGGATGCAGGACTTATAGGTCTTCCGAACGCCGGAAAATCGACGCTCATTTCGGTTATTTCCTCCGCCAGACCAAAGATCGCGGACTATCCCTTTACGACTCTCGTGCCGAACCTCGGAGTCGTGAAGCCGGAGGGCAGAAAAAGCTTTGTTGTCGCGGACATACCGGGCCTCATCGAGGGCGCGCACAGGGGCGCGGGGCTTGGCGCGCAGTTCCTGCGGCACGTGGAGAGAACGAAAATTCTCCTGCATTTAGTTGACGTTACGCCCTTCGCCGGGGACCCGGTTGAGAATTTTGTTAATATAAACGAGGAGTTGCGCAAATATAACCCGGAGCTGATGAACCGGTTCATGGTGGCTGTTGCGACAAAGATAGACGCCGGAGAGGAGTGGCGCATCGCAAGTCTTCGTAATCATTGCATAAAAGAGGGTTATCCCTTTTTCGCCATCTCCGCCGTGACGCACGATGGGGTGGGGAAACTGGTTGATTTCGTTGCGGAAAAGCTGGAGGAACTGAAGGCCGAAAAGCATGATTTTTGACCTTCCGCGCCACCGTAAAACGGCTCGAATCCGCGCCCTGCGCCCTGGTTTTCAGTCCGCGTGGGAACCGCAAAACGCCTGCTTAAAAATGATAGGTTGTGAGATATAATCGCAAGCGGCACGCATGACGCGAAAGGTGATTATGACTCAGGGTAAAATCGGAAGGGCGGAAATTATAAGCCGCGCAAGGCGCGTGGTGATAAAGATTGGGAGCGCCGTCGTGGCCAGCAGGACGAAGGGCGTGGACGGGCGCAGGATCCGCGCGCTTGCGGACGACTTCGCATACCTCAGGGAAAAGGGGATTGAGGTAATAGTCGTAACGTCCGGCGCGGTGGCGGCGGGGATGGGGAAGCTCGGCCTGACGGAGCGCCCGAAAACGATAGACCTCAAACAGGCCGCGGCGGCGGTCGGACAGTCCACGCTGATACGCATGTACGAGAAAAACCTCGCCCGGCACGGCATACACGCGGGCCAGATGCTCCTTACCGGCGCGGACCTGCACGACAGGCGCAGGTTTCTGAACGCCCGGAACACGCTGAACAAGTTAATCGAATTCGGCGTAATTCCCGTCATAAACGAAAACGACACGGTTTCCGTCGAGGAGCTGAAGTTCTCCGACAACGACAACCTTGCCGCGATGGTTACGAACCTGGCCGAGGCGGACACGCTCGTGATACTCTCGGACGTGGACGGCCTCTACGACAAAGACCCCGCGAACAGGGACGCGAAGCTGATAGGCGAGGTTGGCGAGGTTACGGACGAGGTATGCCGGATGGCGGGAGGCTCCTGCAGCGCCCTGGGCACCGGCGGGATGATGAGCAAGCTCACAGCCGCGAAGAAGGCCGCGGCGACAGGGGCGGCTTGCTTCATCATAAACGGGAAAAAGACGGGGAACATAAGGAAGCTGTTCGAGGGCTCGACTGGCGCCAGAGGCCGGTCTACCGGCGGCACTTTAATCCTTCCTTCCGTCGATAAACTTAACTCCCGGAAGCACTGGATAGCCTATTCCCTGCGCGCCAAAGGGAAAATAACCGTGGACGACGGCGCGGCAAGGGCCATACTCACGAAAGGCAGGAGCTTACTCCCCTCCGGCATAAAGGCCGCCGCTGGAAATTTCGAGGCCGGAGACGCCGTCGAGATATGCCGCGAGGACGGGAGCATAATCGCCCGCGGCCTTATGCATTACAGCCGCCATGAGCTTGAGAAGATAATGGGGAAAAAATCCTCAGAGATAGAGGAAATCCTGGGCTACAAATACTGCGACGAGGCCATACACAGAGACAACCTTGCGATAATCTGAATATTTTTAATTTGATGACAGAATGTGCCGCTCCGAAGCCACCTCCTGCATTACCCGTCCTGATATTAGAAACAGAAAATTTTTCAATTAAAAATGAATTTTACTATTGACGGATTTTAGTTCACCGGCTATATTTAATTGGTGAAAATATTTACTGTTTGCGGTTATCTGTAAAATAAAAATTTTACAGGAGGAAGCCGGGTGAGCAAATTCTTTTTTATGGGCCTCGTCATAAGTATCGTAATATCGAGTGGTTTCCCGGCATATGCGACCATCGAGGGGGACATCCGGGAAAAACTTCCTATGAGCCAGGTGCTCGGAAACGCCCTCGGTCGGGACCCTACCCCGATGCGGGTTAAAAACGCCGTCGCAGATATAATAAAAGGCGGCGGGAACGCCTACCAGGTGGTCAAAATGGCCCTGATTTCCAATCTGGATCCTGAGGCCGTAATCGCCGGGGGCATCGAGGGCCCCGGCAGGTTGACAGACATTTTCCGGGCGGCGCTCGATGCCGGGTATAACGGGAACTTCATATCAAGGGCCGCAAGCGATGCCGGAGAGTCCACGGACGACATCGAATCTGCCCTGGCCATTGCCGAGGCGAACGCCGGGAGCGCCGACAACAGGCAGTAAATTCCAGAGACATTTCTTACGCAAAAGGGGGGGGCTGATGAAGTTCTTTGCTTCGGGGGTTTTTGCGCTGTTGACTCTTGCATCCATGTTTGTGGCAGATAACGCCTGCGCCTTGAATTTCGGCAGGACGACGATTAATCCATACGTGGATTTTCAGCCGACATACGACGACAACGTCTTCAGGACGAATTCCGCGCCCGTTACGGACTGGTTCTTCCTCATCTCGCCGGGTATAAAATTGAACGTGCCCCAGAGGGACAATCTCTTTCAGCTCGAATACCGGGCGGATATTTACAAATATGTGGACACGGGCGATTCAAACGACGTGACCGACCACTATCTGCACGGCGCCGCCGCGTTCAACTTCCCCGGCGGAATGTGGATAAAGGCCGACGACCAGGCGAACAAGTCCCACGAATCCAGGGGCACGGCAAACACCGTCGTCAACAACGGAGAGCTGAGCCGCTATTACTCGAACCTCGTCAACGCTGAGATAGGATACGCCTTCGCTGACAGATACAAAATCTCGGTCGGCTACCAGAATTTCATTATCGACTATAGCCTCCCCCAGAACAGGTTCAGGGACCAGTTCGCCAACGCGGCCATCCTTACTTTCTTCTACCAGCTAATGCCGAAGACGTCCGCACTTGTCCAGGGTTCCTACAAGCGCGTGTATCACGACAACGGCAACCAGTCCGTCCACGAAATCGCGCA